>NZFK01000029.1 GCA_002690645.1 Rickettsiales bacterium | reverse complement strand
AGGTCAGTGCTGAGTCTAAATTGTCACCCCGTAAATCCCTGAGGGAAGTGGCTTGGGGTATCTAAGGAATTAAAAAGAGACACCAAGATGTCTCTTATTTACCCCTCAGAGGCTTCTGAATTTCTTGCAGACTTTTTTCATGTCCCAAGATTTCATCAACTCCTGACTTCCTTCTCCAAATATTGCTTCCCAAGCTTCTTCAGCAGAAAGCCCGCTCTTTGTGTGATTCATGATCTGAAGTGCAATGTCTGCTTGTGTGTTCATGTCTTTTGTCGTTCTCATTTTGTTTCCTCGTTGGGGTTTGTTTTTGCTGACTCACTCAGCGTGTGAACCTATAATAGGTTAACATTAGATTTAATGTCAACACTTTTTTTTAACGCCTTATTAAAAATAATTAAATTCCTGTGGGAGAGCTTGGGGTACAGTGTCTTTCTTACCCGTATCACTTACTTGGCTTTAGCAGAGATTGCAGTGTTTCTCTGTGGAAAGAGGTTTTTCCGCCAATCTCCCACAATTCTTTTAGTTGACTCCTGAACCGTTCATCATGATTGGTGAGGCACAAAATCCAACAGGGAGTTTTTTTATTTTACCTCCCTTTTTCAAGTAGGCTTGGATTTCATCAGCATAATCAGAATTTTTCGGGTCTAGTTCTGTTGGATCTCTATCTAAATGACATCTATCCCCTATCACAGCCCAAGGGGATCTGTAGAAGTCTCCTGAATTCGCATCAAAACATGACTCGACTTCTGTAAGTGGAACATACCCCTTTTTTACTTTAGCCCTCCTAATAAAAAAGCATTTTTCACAAAACTTTTTAAAATGACTTTTTAACTGAACACCACATTCAGAACATTTTGGGAGAGCTTTCTTTCCCCTCTTGATGACTTCTTTTTCGGCTGATAAACGGTAATGAGCCTGCAAGTGCTTTTTGCAGCAAAACTTGTGTTCCTTGGTTTTTGGAATGAATCGTGTTTCACAGCCTACCAACCCACATATAACCTCAAATTTAGGTTTCTGTAGAGCCTTTTTTTTGGCTTGAAGGGCTTTGTAATGCTCTCGTCTCTGCTGAAGCTTTACATAATCTCTACAGTTTTCTGAGCAGTAAATTGCATTTTTTTTCTGTGGCTTAAAAGGTTTTGAACACAAAGCGCAATCCCTTTTTTCAAGGGCTTCAAGCGCAAGGATTCCCCGCTTCCTTCTTGAAAACTGCTGTTGGCAATTAGTACAACAGAATTTTTGTGTGTTGTTTGTGATTTCATAAGTTTTTTGGCAGTTCAAGCATTTAGCGATTGAACCGACTTTTCTCTTCCGGTTCACATTTTGCCAATGAAACGAATTCTTTTTACAAGACTCAGTGCAATAGTACATATTTGATTTTGTACGCCTGAACAATTCCCCACAAGCAAGACACTTCATTTTGGAAAGATCGTCTATCCTGCAAGCTTGAGAACAATAAACTTTATTATGAACCGTCACCCCGAAAGTTTTCCCGCATTTTCTGCACTCTGAGAATTTTCTTCTTGCTTCAACCCGTTTCTTATCTCTTTCTGATCTATGGACTTTTTTACACTCAGCAGAGCAACACAACTGCCGTTCCCTGTTCCAACTGCACTTTGAGCCGAAAAATTCTTTTTTACAGATCACACACGTTTTCATTTTTTGCCTGTCTGAATTTCTAGCTGATTGATCGCAACCACTGCATCTTCGACTGATCTAACAAGGAAATAGAATCCCCCTGCAGCCTCAACCTGTCGTTGGAATTCTTTTTGATTTGGGCTCTGTCTACCCGTTGAATTTTTCACCTCCATCCACACACTCAACCCCCGAAAAATTAAACAAATATCAGCCATCCCCCTCATCTCATTGTTGAACCGAAACGCCCCTCTCCCATCAGGGATTCCAACTGTGTTTATGCGCCAACATTGGATTCTCTGAAACCTCAGAAATTCCATGATCGCTTTTTGGATCTGAGCCTCTTTGATCTTATTTTTAAAAGNCATGTTCAAAAAGACTCTATAATCTTCAACACAGTGTTAAAANNANGGGGTTGATATGAGAACATTAATAGCTTGGAGAAGGGGGCTCTTGAGCGTTCTGAGAACTCTGAGAAGCAACACTCTTATTCATCCTCTGCTCAAGTTCTTTTAATGCTATCATTTCAGGATCTGCACTACGATCCCTTTTCCCCAACTCTTCTCTCCTCCTTTTAGCCTTAAACGCTTCTAGCTCTTGGAAAAAACTGTGAACTTTGGGATGAACCTTTTTAGTCCCTTCTCTAGTCACCTCATCAATATCCTCACCTCCTAAATCCTCAGAACCACCAATCAGCTTGGGGAGGTCTGTCAAATAGTAGGTTTCCCCTGTTGCTTTATTCTGCAGGGGCTGTTTCAAATCATGCTCACGTTTGATCTTCCCACCCCACATCATTATTTTTTGGACTTGAGGGAAAAACTCCTCGACTTCAATGATTTTAATACAAGTCGATTTAAATAATCCCTGAGGCCATTTGTGTTTGAGTGAAAACTCATTCAGCATCAGTTGTTTAAATTCAGGCTCAACATCCTTCCGCCAATTAACTGACAGGATTTTGCACCCTTCCTCAATCTCCTGTTGTGTAACTTTAAGTTCCATATACCCCCACTGATAAATCTAACGATTGACACACTTTTCTAGCTGTGGTTGCTGTCTGCTCCTTTTCTTCTTGCTCTTGAGCTAAAAACTGAGAAATCAGATCCACAGTTAAAAACCTTTCTGCATGGGCTGTCTGTTGCAGAGATTCCCGCTTGTTAACTAAGTAATATCTCGTTGCCAAAAAGATTTGATCCCTATCAAAACTCTCTCTTAGTTTTAAATAAGCCCTTTCTGCCTTGGCTCTACTTGAGTTCTTCAACCCTCCCAATGATCGCTTTCTGCAATCATTTGTGGTTGGCAAATTATTATGGGCTATCTTCCACCTGTCCCACCATTCTGCGAATTCAGGCAAGGCTTCAGAATCAACAGCCTTAACTTTTTGTTGAGGCAACAAAATCAATTTAGGATTTTCGACCTCATTTTGAACCTCAACGGACATTATATTCTTCTTCTTAGTATTTATATTATTATTAATATTAATATCTAATGTCCGTTCTACCTCATTTTGAGGCTCAAACTCCGAAAAAATCTCGGTATCCAACAATCTTACAAAGGGGAATCTCCCAAATTTCTTCTTCTCGACAAGTTGCAGTTCCTCACATTCGTTGCAAGCATTCCGAAACTCTGAAGCTGAAAGTCCAAAAATCTGCATCATGTTAGAACTTTTGACTTCGATCCATCCCCCCCGATTGGGGAGGGTTGCGGAAGCATTTTGGAGGGCAGATAAAAAAATCAAAGTTTCACATCTTTTAAAATCCTTCCTCTTTTCATTATAATAGAGAAACATTAAAAACCTCTTATAAAAAATTAAGCTTATGTTAAAAAATTGTGTTTAATTTACAACTGTTGATAACTCTTCTAACTCTTCAGCTTTTTTCTGCTTGGTTTCTTGGAGTGAAGTGAAATCTTCAGGCTTAATTTGAAACCCCTGATTCCTAGCATCCCCTACTGCCTTGACAGCAAAATAAAATTCCTTTTCATTTTTTGAAACAGCCAACCCTGTCCTCAATTCGTCAATTTTCATCTGATACTGAAACTCTTGGTCAGCTTTTTTTATGGGAGCATTTTTCTTATTCTGCTGAACTCTGCCCCTTTCTTTTGGCTGTTCCTGAGGCTCTTTTAGCTCACCTCTCCCAACTGCTGTCTCCGCATCATCATCTTTATCCCCAACTAATAGAAAGATGGTTTGAAGGCTTTGTCTCCTTCCATATGAGAGGGCTGACCCTGCTGCTTGTGGATCTTTCTTAACCATTGTTAAATTGAAACAGGTCTGAATCCATTCTCCACTGTCCAAGTCCTGAAGCCTAGAGATAACCATCTCACCACAGGGCCACTGCGTGAAACTTAAATCAGAGGCTTCTAGCACAGGGTCAATCTTTTCAAGAGTAGCCTTTAAAGAGGCAAAGTCGTTCTTGAAATGGTCGTTCCTGTTATCAAATTTAATAGTATTCCCAAGCTTCTTTTTACACTCCTTCATTGCTTTAAGTAATTCATTTACACTGTCAGACGTTTGGAATAATTCCATTTTTCACCTCTTTTAATATAAAAAAAAAATTAGGTCAATATACTTTCAAAACCCTTGAGGATTTTGTGGTTAAAAATTGGTCGACAATTTCGGGATGGGCTTTTTTTAACTCCTTCTGATTTAGGGTTGTTCGTTGCTGCTCTTCCCATCTGAGAAGGGCAGAGCCATTGTTCNACAAAGTGAGGCATTCCGCCCCTCTTTTAAGCAACGCCATTTTTAACTGATTTTCCTTCTCCTCCTTTTTGGTGTTGATTTGAGCTAATTGAATTTTAATGTCTCTTAGGTCTAAACAAATGTCTGTTTCCTCATCAGTAGCCTCTGCTGAACCCTGCAGTTGGACATGATCGACATCGACAGGCTCAGAAGGTGCAGGGGGTCTTTCTTCTTCAACCCTCCTCCAAAAATCCAAATATTTATCAAGCATCTCTTCCTCAATTTCTAAATTTCGTTCAATGTCAAATCTTACGAATTTTCGTTGATCTAAAAGCAGAGCCACAACATAGCAAACAGGGCTCTCGAAAATCATCATGTAGTGTCTGCATTGCCATTCAATGTAGGGAGGAAGCCCATGCTTATAATTTCGGGACATGCCCGTTTTTGTTTCAACGATTGGGGGAGGATTCCAATCTATTAAACCATCAACATGCCCTCCAATGAACTTATATTTAACATGACGTTTAAAACCACACGATTTTATCTCATGCCCTAACATTTTTTCAGCCTCTTCTAAAACAAAGGGCTCTAAATAACTACCAAGTTGAACAGCTATATTTTCGGATAAATCAGGAGGGTTAGCCTTGCCAACTTTTTCATGAAATAACTGAAGAGGAGTTTTATACCCCTGCCCCATCAGTGCCGCAGCATCTGACCCCCCAATATAGCTTTTGTGATTAGGTCTAATTAACATTCTATTAACTCCGAAAAGATTCTTTTAACTCCGAATTTATATTTTACTTGCAAACAGCCTCAATTAATGGGATATATTGAGTGAGTATTATGAATATTCATAATACGTTAACAACTTGTTAAAATCAAGGGGAAAAGAATGATTTATTTCAGAGATTGTGTGTCCCAACGAAGCTACCCATCGAGCATTAGCGTTTGGCCCCTCGATTTTATTGAATTCATGCAGAAAACAACTGCGTTTAAGAGACTCATATTACCATTACTAAATCATTCTAAATCCTCTGTGCTTGTTTGTTTATAGTGTCCTGAAATCATTAATAAAAATGAATTTTATACATTATACTCTAGCAATCAGAAAAAAAACATGCCTATAAAATCAAAAGTTAACGAACGGTTGTGTCAGATTATTGACGAAAGCCCCTACAGAACTAAAACAGAGTTTTGCGAAGCTGTCGGGGTTTCCCCTCAGGTTTTAGGAAATTATCAAAACCCAAATAATCCTGAAAGAGAACTCCCAAAGTCCCTGCTAAATGGACTTGCGAAATTAGGTTACAATATCACTTGGCTGTTGTATGGGGCAGGGGCGCAAAAAGCAGTCTTTAAGGATCAACAAGAAGAGATTACAAGTTTGAAAGAACAGGTTCAAATCCTTGAACGCTTGGTTGTTTTAAGAGAAGGACAAAATGAAGCTAACCGAAAACGATATAGTGAAGGGGCTCAAGAAAAGAAGGGGGGTTCTTTGTAAAAAACTCGGAATAGATGAAAACAATTTTGAACATCTGCAAAGCGAATTTCAGAACAAAGAGATAATTTCTGACCTGTCTCGAAAAATTGTAAGTCAATTGGCAGGTCAGAACCTTGAAGATAAAATAGTAATTACATTTCTTGAGGAATTTTTAGCTGATCTTAAAGCAGGCAGGATGCAAGATGAACTTGGACAAAAAAGGCTGCAAGCCCAACTAGCTGAATCAGAAGGATTTGGGATCTGATGGGAAGAAGCCGAAAAAAAACAGGATACAGAGAAGACAGAGATTATTATTATGGAATTTTTAATTCTGAAACAAAAGGAAGACAACGCCATTTTTTAATTTATAAATCAGACCTTGACATAAAAATTACTCAAAGAGGCAGAGTCTCAAGATCACACCTTGAAAAAGAGATCCTTCTTGATCAACTTTGGCTCAAGAAACTTAAAGAGCTAGAAACCTCAACCCCTACCTCCAAAAACTCTGCAGCCCCAAAATCTATCAGACAAGCATTTGAAGGCTACCTTCAAATCCAAACCCCTCTCCTTTCTAAAAACTCCATCATCCATCTCAAGGCTGCTCTTAGCCCATTTGTAGAAATGTTTGGATCTGAAAAAGCAATTGAGATCAACATTGATCTAATTAGTAAATTTACAGCATTTCTGAAAGCCAAGAAGCTCAGGCCCATTACAATCAACAGCTATCTGATCCAATTAGGGACATGGCTGAATTGGCTTGTTGAACAAGGCATTATCTTGAAACGCCCAAAAATCAAACGTCTAAAATACACAAAGAAAAACCCAACCATTTATTCTGTTGAAGACTGCAAAAAGATTGAATNCTATATTTCCCGAAAAATTAAAGAAGGTGGAAGGTATCAAAAAAGGTGGGCTCTTGTATTCCGTTTTTTTATGTTGGCGAGATACACAGGGGCAAGAGGAGGTGAACTTGTGCATTTAAAATGGGAGCAGATCAATCTGATNGAAAAAACAATCACAATTAAAGAGACAGAAAATCAGCAAGTGAAAGGGGGAGAAGAAAGAGTGGTTCAGATTGGTTCTGTTTTGTATCAATATTTGATGAGCTTACAAAGACAAGCTGAAGGATACTTTTTAAAATCTGAAGGGGTAAGCCCCTTTTGGTCTGAACTTGACCCAATCACACGCACCTTTAAAAAGATCAATAAAGAGCTAGGCATCTTACAAGATCCATCTCCAACTCATGGGTTCAGGTATACTTTAGCGACTGAGCTTTTAACAAAAGGTGTTCCCTTGGTAGATGTTCAAAAAATCTTAGGACACAAAAAAGTTGAAACAACTATGATTTATTTCAATAACACACAATTAGAAACTAAAAACGCAATGGAATTAGTCGGGGGATAAAAGATTTGGTTCTTTTGTGGTTCTAAAAAAAAGGAGGGAATAAAAAGGAATTGGTGCGGACTTAATGCGTTTCATGGTCGGGGTGACTGGGTTCGAACCAGCGACCTCTTGTTCCCAAAACAAGCGCAAAACCTGCTCACTTTCTGCTCTATAATGCTAACATATTATGTGGGTTCTGATGTGGTTCTAGAAAAGAAGAAACATTGCATAAATTCGAACTAATTCNAATTAATTCAAAATCAGAACTCAAGCCACACTTTTAGAGTTGGATGGCTCTTTATCAGTTAAATGGCAGGAAGAGATTGATGATAAGAAGGAAACCTATTTTTTGCCACCCTTCTTTTTCTTTTTTTTCTTTTTTTTCTTTCCGTAATGGCTTGGAAATTCTATCATTTTGTTCTCCTAAGTTTTACGTTTACGCCAAAGATCAGCATCCGCTTTTCTTGCGCCACCTTTCCCACTGACAAAACTGTTTACCCTACCCCTTGCCCATGCAGCCATAGAAACATTTCGGCTACCACTGCTCAAAAAAGCCCCCTGTCCTCTTCTATAGACTGCAGTCAAAACTGATTTTTTAATTCCGCTCTCTTTTGCTTTTGCTAGTAAATATTTTTGAGTTGATGGGCTGAGAGGCTTTCTTTTTCTTTTTTGACTCACTTTCTCCTCTTCTTTCTTTTGCCTTGTGCAGATCGTGAACGGTTGACTGCAGCTATATCAATGTAATCCCCTCTTTTGTAAGCCCTAGCTGTTCTTTTAATTTCTTCAGCTTTCTTACGCTTGTTCTTTGCTCCTGACAAATACTTTTTCGGGACTCCCTTTGTTTTGGCAACCTTTCTAAATTTTCTCATGTCCAAAACCCTTCTTTTAAAATTTTGGCTACTTCTTCAGCCCGTCTTGGGGTCTGTTTCGCCCATCTTGAATCTAAAGCTTCAGTTCCTGCTTTCTCCCAATCAGAAATTTCAATGGCTGAAACCATTTTTTTGAATTTTAAAAAAGTCCCAATTCCAAGTTGAAAAACCATTGCAACAAGGATTGCATGTCTTACCTCATCAATGTTTGCAGGCAAATTGACATGAGCTTCTAGTTGTGTTTTTGCATCCGCCACATCATTTTTCAGAAGCACTGTTGACTCGTCAACTGTTAGTCCTTTATCCCCATCAATGCGCCTGCCATAGCCAATCGTCCAATGTCCTAAATGGTCTTGATACGCTTTAGAAGAATAGCCTTCATGCCTTTTTAAATGATCCAAAAGAACTGAATAAACTTCTCCAATCATTTTTCCCCTTTTTGTTTCATCCTCCATTTTTTTAACATTTTAACGCCCATCACTAAAGCAACAGGGCCACCTGCCAAAACTACTGCAGCTTCCGCAAAACCTGTGGATAACGCTAAGTCAAACAGACCTAAAGCCATGTCCTCAACTGCTACAGTGCTATCTGCTGAAGAAGTTGAATCTGATACTGCCTCAACAACCGTCTCAGTGACTTCTTCTTCAACAATTGAAGTCAGTAAACTGCTAAAGATTTCTTCCATAAGGCTTGCATTTGTAAGCGTAAGTTTCTGAAAAAAGAGCCCTGTCCTCAGATGACATTGTTTGCACTTCTAACCATAAAAAATTCTTCCTGAATTCATCAATTACACAAGAGCAACTTTGTGCAGCTAATTGAACAGCGTAATGTTTTGGCGTTCCCTGATTGTAAAACATTGGAGACAATGCTTCAGAGCATTGATAAACCCATTGAGCAATATACAAAGAGGGGTACTCTAATGCTGTCTCATCTTGAGTATAAGCAGGAGGTGAGCATGTAAATAATCCCCCAATTAGTAAAAAACTAATTAATAGATTCTTCATTTCTTGCCATATTACCTGTTTTTTGTGCTGATATTTTCGGCTACATCAATCGTTTGTTTTAACTCACTTATTGCAACTGTCATTGAGGTCAAAGTTATATTAACTTTTTCTAAAACCCCCAAAAGTTGTGCATTAGAATGTGATTGGATATTTGCTAACTCTTTGGTTGTTGCTTGTTGTAAATCAGCTAATTGTCGATGGCTCTCCGCAAGCCTCAAATCGCTCTCAGTATCCTTTTTTAACCACTCGGATTCCCTTTGATTATTGTTTAAAGTTTGGAAGCGTATAAACCAAAAACAAGCCAATAAAGTGACAACATTTATTCCGAGTGAATTGACCATTTCTAAAACACTTCCTTCAATCATTTCTTTACTCAATTAAATAGAGTTGAATTCATAAACATTGAGCCAAGTCGAGTTATCCAAAGAACTCTTACTATTACTCTCTGTGCTGTTATTATCAGAAGAACTATTGGAAGTGCTGTCAGATTTTACATCCACATTTTGCGAATTATTATCAGTTGGATCAGCTAAATTGTTATCATTATCAATAGTGATGTGAATATTAATTGGGGTTTCTTCACTGTTGTTCCCCTCTGAAGATGGATAGTCCGAACAAGCCCCAATTAAACAAATTAAAATTAAAACCCTCATTTTTAACTCCTTGTTAAAATTAGAACTTAATAGGCGTTAATGTGTAATTGTCATCATCATCTTCACCTCCTAGCATCCTATTATCTCCTGCCCCTGCTGCCCATAATTGTCCATCATCCGTTAAAACCTCGATTCCACAATATTGATTGTAACCATAAAATTTTGCATCTGTGATGGTTTTTTGACAGGGAACCTCTGTTAAAAATTGGATGGTGGTATCAGCAGTGCCAAACCCATTCCCGTGTCCACCATAACCACAAACATAAACTTTACCTGCATCAGTTAAGACCCCAAATCTCTCATAAGATCCTGACCCACCTGTAAATATTTTCGTTACTGTTTCTCCTACTCCTACAGGAGCACCTGAAGTATTACCATCTGCTGCTGTCAAAAGGACATCTGTCCAAGTATTCTGTTGTGTTGTATTGCCAATGCCAAGTTTCCCATAACCATTATAACCTACGCATTTCACTGTCCCATCTGATAACAAAGCCCAAGCAGAGTAATAATCATAGCGGGCGCAAATTACTTGAACTACATTCCCTGAGCTAATGGTTATTGTTGGCGTGGTAAAATCTGAATCACTAGATACTCCTAGCCCTGACACCCCTTGAAGTGTCCTACCAACGAAACTCAAATTCCCATCTGTTGTCAAAATAAACGCAAACTCCGGCCCTGCAAAAACCTTAGAAATTAACCCATTTGTTTCACCATTAGATGAATCCAAAGACCCACCATTCATAAGATAAGGAATTGAAGCAGTGCCTGTCCCTGTTGTCCCATTGCCCAAAGAACCACTAGCGTTATACCCTACTGAATAGACTTTATTATCTGAGGTAACAAAATAAGTTGTTGAATATTCTTCTCTTGTTTTAGCAACCTGAGTAACAGTTATATTACTTGTGGATTTTAAGTTTGCAAAAAATGGAAGTTCTGCAAAAAAGTTTCTCCCTGTAGTTGTGTCATGAGATGTATTACCCATTCCAAGTTGCCCGTACGCATTATAACCACAGCCATAAACTCGCCCATCTGAGTCTATAACATGCTGAGATTCATCATTTTCTTGTCCGCATTGATGCCCAAGCTGCACAATATCTTTACCGTAAAGTGCATTATCAACATGATTATAAGTAGACAGATTAAATGGTGTGTAAAGATGTTTTGACGCCCCAACCCCTTTTGCATCATAAGTTGATGTTTGATATTGACCCCAAACCCATAAATCACTATTTTTATCTACACAAAAACATGCGTATCTGTGATTGTGCCAAAAAAGCGGGATCGTAAAGCCATTCAATCCTGTTGTTGTTTTTACTCCTGCAAACCCTTTAGGAAAAGCTATTGCAGCAGGGTTGGAATAATTAGCAGAAGAACCACCTCTAATAAAATAATGACCGCCATACCCCCAACCAACTAAAGAATCATCCTCCATTACAGCCCACCTCGAAAGAGTGTTTAACTGCATATGGTCATAAGTTTCTAAATATTTTACTCTTCTTGATGAAGCTGTTGGAATACTTGTCCAAGTTGGTAAAAGAGTTGTTGCATCAACTTCTAAAATTTGGTTGGCTGTTCCAATTGGCAACGCCACAATCGTTGTTCCATTGTTATAAACAATATCCCCACTATTTAAAGCAACCCCTGTCCCTGACGCAAACAACTCAAAATTATTAGTTGAGTCAAATGCTCCTGCTGCCGCAGTGGCTACCTTACAAACATAAGTATTGGTGAAACCACTTCCATCTGTGTAGCTTACAACATCCTGCAAGTAATAAGTTTCTGTTGTGTCAAAAGCACCTCTCCAAGTAAAGGCAACTTTCCCAAGAACTATATTAGTCATTTATCTTCTCCTAAAATATAAGTTTTGCAGGTGAATATTGATCTNTATTTGTTCCATTTAAAAAATTATGATTGCCACTATCGCCCCAAGCATAAACGTCCCCTTTGTCTGTTAAGGCATAACAATATGCGTAATTATATTCGCCTGATCCGTATGCATAATACATCCTTCCCATTATTTGAAAATCAACAATAGCATCTCTTATTGGAACATAGGGATAACCATTTGTATGTGTTGGTCTAAGTTCGTTCGCTGAACTGTAAGCATCAAATCCTGCATTATCACTTGTGATATTATAATTAGCTGATGGGCCTTGAGTAATTTGGTTACCTAGCCCTAGAATTCCTTTTGCATTGTATCCTGCTAAAAAAACCCTCCCTTGATTGTCTAATGCACCGTGTAATCTGTAGATATTCCCACCGAAATTAATGAACTTTGTAATGTTGCTATTGTAATAAGTTTGATCTAAAAGAAATCTGTTGTTTGTTGTAAAGTCTGTCCCATTGGTGGGAGAACTGTTTGCGTTATAGGTTGGGCCTGTCTGATAACCACCATAACCTCTGTGTCGATAATCTCCATTTTCCATTTCAACGATTAACTCATTCCACCCATTTGCAGTAAACCAAGCTCTTTTTACACCTTGCCCAAGACACCATAAAGAATCATTTAGTCGAGAATAATAGTAATCAACTGATGGATTCGTTAAGCCATTAATTCCTGAGCCTCCAACATTTACAGAAGCAGGATTATTTTGTTTCAAATAAAGATCCCCATTTTGCTGAACTAAAACATGACCATAATAATCGCCTGTACTATTGTGTTGTCTTTGGAAGCTCATTTGAGCCATTTTTATTTTCCCTGCTGCCTCGACTTTTCTAAAAACATTAGTAGATGTACCCCCCCACATCATATTGGGATGCCCTGTTTCATAATAATCCCCATTTACAGCCCTTAACCCACTTCCTGTTACAGACGAAGTCACCCCATTCATAGGGACATCTTGAGTAAAATCAAGCAGTGTGAAGTCCCAAGTGTTAGTAGTTGATCCTATCCCTAATTGTCCATCTCCATTATAACCTGCGCACCAAACTTTGCCGGTATCTGAAAAAACAAAAGTTGTATAATAACTCCACCATTGTTGCCAATAACTAACGACAGCCACAATTTTATCGTTAGCAGTAAAAACTGAGGGCATTACTTCATGAAAGCACAAAGGCACTTCTAAATGATTACTACTATAAATTGAACCCGTGAAATTTTGATAAGTGCTTGTATCCATTCCAAGACCTGCGTAGTACCCAACACCCCAAAGCCTATCATCTGTGTCTATGAAAAAATTAGAGTGTCCACCACCACCAAATATCTTTTTTATCCTAATCCCTTTGGGGAATGGAATAACATTTGGAGTTCGCCCCACATCTCCGTCAATATTTCCTGTTCCAAGTTCACCTGAGTGGTTATACCCTACCCCTCTCACAGTCCCATCATTCATCAAAAATATGCCACTGAAATAGCTTGCAGCATGTATGTGGCCCATTCGGTAACCTTCACTTATTCCATAGCTTGCTATTTGGGTTACTCGCTGCCCATTTCTGTCCATTCTATGATTAAATTCAACCTCAGTACCTGAGGAATTAACTAATAAAATCTCTCCTGCAACCCCTGTTGTTGAATAATTCCCCCCTGTGATAATTTCACCCTTTATGAGTGAATCAATATTTCCTCTTGCAAAGATTTCAAAGTTCCCTGTTGAACTGTTGAATTTCCATGCTGCCCCTTCTTTGTGGACAACATCACCATTTTCATAAGTTGAGGAAGCTAAATAAGTTCCCTTCCATCGAAAGCCAACTTTTTTGTAATCAATTGTGTTTGAAAGACTCATATTACCATGACAAGATTATTGTTTATAATTTGGAAATCCATTGAAGTCCCTAGATAATATTCTTTGGTTTCATCAATTGTTACCGTATCAGATGGCCCTGCTGTNAANTTATTGAGTTCAGTCAAATTNCCTGCTGCATCATTTGTNANACTTATCTCAAAATATTGTGTNGCTGTTCCTCCAATNCCTGTGACTGAAGATCCAAGAGCAACATTGTCTAATGTGGCAACTCCTCCCGTTTCACTAAGAATTGAAGTTGTTCCATCAGATTTTCGGAAAGCGACTCCGCTTGTTGGCATGCTAACAGGCATGTTGTCAGTAAGTGCCGTTGCAGCAGATTCATTTTTCCATTTACTCGTTGAACTGTCATAAACAAGGATCTGATTATCTGCTAGACTTGTAATATTTACATTGTAGAGGTTTTCAACTTTGTCTTTATAACCAAGGCTTGTCCATGCTGTTGTCCCGTCTCCTAACTTGAAAAACTCAGTATCAGTTTCTAGCCCCAACTCTCCTTGCGCTAGAGTTGGATTGTTAGTTGTCCAATTTGCAGCCGCATCCCTACGGAATTGAATGATTCTAGCCATTTATGTTGAACTCCCACCATCAAAGGTTTGTTCTGAAGTGTAGATTGAACCTGCTGAACCACCATCTAAGTCTGTAGTTCCACCACCACCACCTCCACCACCTCCTCCTGCATTGGAGGCCCATGTGGCGTTCCCTAGACCATCAGCTACAAGAATAAATCCTGCGGTGGCGTTGGCAGTAATAGACATATCATAGCTTGAAATCTTGTCTTCTCTGACAGAATTTGCAGCAAGCTTTGCAGTTGTTACTCCTCCATCTGCGACACTTGGTGCCGACCAACTAACATTGCCTGACCCGTCTGCTGTCAGATTAAACCCACTCGTTGCGTAAGTAATTGGAGTTGTTGTTGCGTCAATAATTGATCCAAAGTCTGCAGCATCGACTGCCGCAAGACTTGTTTGACCTGTCCCACCATTTGCAGCAGGAACAAGAAAAGAAGAATCAATTGTCCACTGTGAAATGTTGCCTGACTTGTTTGTGAAAGTATGGGTAGAATCTGCTGTGACATCACCAATGATTTGATACGTTATGTCATCTTCATTTGAGTTGATTACTAACCCCTTGCCCTGATGTCCTGACATGGAAGGGAGGAGATTCCTTCTTGCTACCACTGCAGTTGAAGCCCCTGTTCCTCCATCCGAAATCGCTAAATCAGTTATTCCCGTAACACTCCCCCCTGTGATAGATACACTATCAGAAGCTTGTGTTGCTATGCTGCCAATTCCCAAATTTGTTCGGGTAGAGGATTGATTAGCTAACCCTGAAACAATGATTGCTCCCCCTGTGGTCAAATCATTTGAGACACTAACTCCACCTGATGCTGTTAATGTCAAAATGGTAGTATTAAAAACCTCAACTTCATTGACTTTTAAAAGACTCATATTATTTCCTTGAATTCAAAACTAACATCATACAACTGAGAACCTTGAGTTGAATAAGTAAAAGTTGGAGTTGTTAAAAACGAACCAAAAACTGAAGTGCTTGATTGATAACTTAAAACCTCTGCTGCTATTGGTTGGACTCTCAACCCATCTAAAATCCTCATTGTATTATTCCGATTGCTTTCCTTAACTTGAAATGATCCACTAAAAACTCTTCTTGTCTCCCCAACTCTAAAAGAAAGCCCTGAATGCTTTTCTTGTTGTACTCCAAAAGTTTCTTTTGCGTTTAAGAGCCCCACAATTGGGTTCAGTGTTGTTAAAAGCTTTCCTGCTCTGATCGTGTTAACAACAACAGGCAATTTCATGGAAGTAATGGTTTGGCTTGTACTCCCACCCGTTGCTAATTTTAAATCAGAGTTCCCTGAACCAATCCCTGTGATTCTTTCAACTTGGTTTGAAAACCCATCTGATCTTGTGACAAATGTACCTAGTTTGACTTGTGGAAATTTATCATGTTTGATTGTAGTTCCACTCCCACCCCCAATCATCAGCTTCCCCATGCTTGAGCCTGCAGCCGACCAATAATCAATTGAACCTTTAACATCTGTACTATTCGACAGATTTATCAAAGCACTCTTTGTAGAACTTGGCACTGATACAAAGACAGAATCATTCCAATGAGTTCGNCCATTCAGCAAGAAGGCTTCATCTATGTTATATGTGTTCCCTGATGGAGAGTAGGAACCTGTTGTTGAACCTGTGCCATCTAACCCATCTTTGAACTCAATACTTAAACTTTCGGCTAGATAAGAAATAAAAAAAGCTTCTGCTCCTTCAAGATTAACTTTAATTTGAGGACTTAAATTGTCGCTAATATAAGGCTGTTTCGGTTGATTGTTTAAAACCTTAGAAATTGAATAATTGCTATTCAAATTCCCAAAAATTGTGGTGACTGAACTAATTGAATCTGTGTATATCAGCTTCATACACTTCTTATGAATTCAAGAGAAGATGGGCCACTAATTGTCGTGGCTTCATCATCAAATTGGTAAACGATTTTTGTGATAGTCACAGTTGCTTGGAGATTGTTGTTTTGATCAAAACACTTAACTCTGTTGCCCATTGAATAATTAGTTTTTACCCCGAAAATTCTTGCCGTTGCAATTGGGGAGGATTCTGTAATTAAAATTGCTCTCAAAAACTGCAAAACTTTTTCATCTGAAGTTGTTAGAGCATCGAATTCTATTTCTTCACCAAAGCTCAAATTGGATTGGGCAATATGCTTTGTTTCTTGAGCGAGTGTCTGCGAATTCGGATAAGGAGTATTAAACTCAAACTCTGAAAAAATCTTTTTTATTGGATAAGATGGGGCAACTTGTAAATCTAAAAGTTCAGGAGAAACTACTGTTTCAATCGCTGAAGTAGTTTGAATTTTATTAATTACTCGTAAGTAAGACCCATCGACTTGTAAAAGCATATTTGCAGATTTGGCAATGTCTGCTGCAAAGTCAATCAGGGGCTCATTTCTTGAGTTGGCTGATGGCATTTTTAAGGTCTGTGTAATTCAATTTCGGATGTAGCTGAAGCAAGAACTAAAGACCGACAAATCAGATTCCCATTTGACCCAATTGTTAAAACAATTCTTTCAAGCTGTTGCTGACCATTTACCTCAACTCGTTGAAACTCTCTTACCACAACAGGGCTGTCCAAAATGTGCAGAGCGTCAAGTGTTGTACTGACTACAAAAGCACTTCCTGAAACTAGACTTGATGCAGGAGTTACAGAGGAAGCAAGGTTTAATTGGATGCTGTCTGTGTAAGCATTTGAAATATTCCCTGCTGCATCCTTAAACCACAAATATACTGTTTTATTCCCGTTCCCACTGCTTAACGTATAACTCAATGAAGAGTTGTAATTGGCTGTTGCAGTCACCCCCGTAAAATCTGCGACTGTTGGGGTTGTGGGGGCTTCAGAAAGATAATAGCCATCAATCCCTATGTTATCAGTCCCTGAGATAGTGACTGCTACATTTTGTGTGCTTGTTATATTCAACCCCCCTGCAATGCTGATTGACCCATTAGTGGGGGCTGTTGTGTCAGGAGTGGCAAGGGTAATACTATCATTGACAGGGATGCTGATGTTGTCTGCTGCATCCTTGAACCAAACATAAACAGTTTTAAGGCCATCACCTGAACTTAAATTAAAGCTTACATTCGCTGAATAACTAAAGTTTTCCGTGACACTAATAAAATCAGAAATTGAAGGGGTTGTATTTGTCTCTGAAGCAAAATAACCGTCTACTCCAATATTGTCAGTGGCTGAAATACTTAATGTAACTGATGCAGTCGTTGTTGTGTTTGCTCCACTATTTATAGAGATAGAAGCATTTGCAGGAGGTGTTGCGTCACTCAATCCCGTTATAGAAATTGAGTTCCCCATGTTGGAATGGAACCCGCAAAAATAATAAAGTGTTGAACTACTTGAATTTGATACAGTCCAAGAAATTGAAGCATTTACATTTGTAAAGCTTGATTTAAAAGCTGAGAAAGTATTGTAGTTTGTGCTTCCTATTGTATAAGTTACCCCCTCAGTGTTCCCATATGCCCCTGTTTCTCCATTATTAGGCCCAATCCCCAAGGGATGTCCTGAATTTGTTGAGTCTGTCAAATCAAAAGTTACTGTGTCATTCACTGCAAAAGTCAATGTGGGATTTTGAGACCCATTTAAATAATATTTACCACCCGAAACTGTTACAGTGTAATTCCAATTTGCCATTTTAAATCAAACTGATGTCTATGGTTAGCCCAAGCTGAGTTGCAACATAAGAAAAGAACTGCCCTAAATTCTGCGAAGTTGAAGTCGAACCTGATCTATTTGAGATTCCTGAAATGCTTAGAACCCCTCCTGTTGTTTGTCTGTTTAACCTGATCACATCAGCATTTGGGGCCACCCCTGAATTCCCTGTTGCTCCCCAATACTCTGTNGAGTTCACATCTGTTGTATAAACTAGAACTCCATCCTCTCTGACTGTGATAGGGGCAGAGGTTGAGTTGATTTGTAGACTTGGGTTGGCAACTTCAACATCATTTTTTTTGATCACAGGAGTTTGTTCTCTAACCACCCCCCAACTAAAGGGAACCCGTAAAGGGACACCAACTCTGTGGTTTTGGGCATCTGAAACAAAAGTCCCTGTTGTCCCAACATTCCCACCAACAGGAACAAAGTTTTTGTCTAACAGGGTAAAGGAATTAACGCTTGTTATTGAATTAACATAATAATAATTATCTGTTGCCACCCCACTGTATTGAAGGCTCTGACCATAACTGCTCATCTTTTCAAAAGTAATGAGTGTCCCAACTGTTAAATTGTGGTTGTTGGCTGTTATCTCAATCAAAGTTCCTGCGCTTGTGTAGGTGATGGCCTCAATAAAAACAAAAGATTCTGTTAAGGTAAATGGCCTTGCACCAAGTGGGAACTCTTTGTCTGTTAGTGCAAAGGTAATTTCTGACTCTGTAAGGTTTTGCAGGAAGATTTGCCCATCAAATAAATTACTCCCATCTTCTCCCCATTTTAATGTGCAATCATAAAGTTGGGGATTGTTGACAAGGTCTTCATAAGATTCTAAAGAAAATGGATTCTCTTCATTTAAATGNTCATTTAGAACAACNAAGTTNCCAAACATCACTCCAATCTTCCCACTGTCTTCAACAGGCCCAAGTTCAAGTGTAGGCATTCTTTTGACCCAAGGGCTGTAAAACTGTTCTCCTGCATGACCTTTGAACGAACCATAAAAAGTTTTGTTGTTAACACTGATTGTTGCTAGTAACTGCATAAATAAACAAGGTGTTAAAAATCAAATGTACTTAGCAGGGACAAATTGGTCTCCCTGTCTTCTTGTCCGTTCTTTCAACTCTGATCTAAATTCCGAAACTGCTGCTTTTGCTTCCCCCTTCATGTCTGTATAAACGTGTACATCTGTTGGGGTGTCTTTTACTGCAACAATCAATTCTGCTAGTAGCCTTTTTACCTCAGGATCATTTGTCTGTGCCAATGCTGAACTGTCTCCATGATTTAAACGGTTCAAAGAACCTACTCCAAATCTTTTAACTGTTTCAGGGCTTAAAATATACTCTCCTGCTGAAAGCATTGCGGGGATTGTATCTTCAGGATGAACCATTCCACCAAATCTAAACCCATATTTTTTGACAGGATAAGTCCCTTGACTGTACATATCATAGTCAGTTATTGCTGAGTCCAAATCAGAATAGGCATAAACATATTTACTACTGCCTTCATCCCTTGTGATTACATATGGGTTCGTTGTCATTATATCTTGACCAAATCTAGTAGCCAAATCTTTCCCAATTGATGCGAAATGTGCTGCCGACCCTTCGACAACTCCACTTGAGAAAACACCATTTGGAGCATTGTAATCATGCCCCCAAGGGAATTGGACACCATAAACCCTATTTGAATATGCTGATTGGTCAGCAGTATAGGTGGTTGGGCCTGCAGCAACAGTAAATCGTGTTCCCAATTGGCCTAATCCTGTGAATGTTCGCTCAATGTTATCCAACATATTTTGAATAGAATTTGTGACTGTTGTCTCAACTCCTGAAGTGTCAATTGAGCTAATTGTGGCGTTTATTGAGGCACTGACATTGGCTACCAAATTAGCAGTTCCAACATTCCCATTGATTGAGTTAAAATTGCTGAATGCCCTTGAAAAGGTAACATAAGCTCCTACCGCAGCATTTCCTGTGAACCCATTGTTTGTAATGCTTTGCCACCCTGTTAAACTTTTTGTAAGAGATAAATTTCCTGTGATGTCAGCAGTAAAAGAAGCTGATCCTTGATCAGAGTAATCCTTAAAGCCTGTGATTGTTGGATCAAAATGAGCCTCTTCTGTTCTTGTTGAGTCAGGGTAAGTCTCCAAATCTTGGCTATAGAAGCCTGAGATGTCAGCAGTAAAAGATGCGGCCTCAGTAAAGTCTAGTTTTAATGGGTTGCCTTCTTCATCAAAAAAGCCAATTGTGCCAATATCTGCTTGTGTAAGTTTTAAATCAATATCCCCATCCAAAATAGGTTTGAAATCACTACCTGATAACTCCAAAGCGATGTCCAACCCATCTTCTGACACAATAAAATCTAATTGCTGTTCCTGAAATGCAGAACCAAGCAAATTTAATTCTCTTATTAAATTATCTAGCGTTTTTCTAAGCCCTTCATCCAATTCTTCTGTTGTCTCAATAAATTCTTTGATTCCTCCTGTTGCACCCGAAACAGCGTCTCCTGATTGGTTGAACCCTGTTGTCACTCCAAGCATTGAAAGGTCATCAAGAACTGAAGCAAAAATTGCTTGGAAGGTGCTGCTCGACTTGTAAACATCTCTTGCAGATTTTAAGTATTCGTTGACAAACCCTTGGAGATTTTCAATGTCTTCTTCTGTCGCATCAGGGGAAAATGCAGCCTCTAAAAGAGTTTGATATTTATCTGATGCAATTTCTAATTTTTCGGTGGCAGGGGCTAGATTGAATTCAGAAAGTAAAAGTTCACTGACTTGGTCAAACAACCCCTCAACCAACTCACTAATCCCTTTCATTGTCTTTTCAAAATCATTTAGGATTCTTTGCAAAACATTAATTGCAGAATTCTGCTGTAATAAAACTAATTCACGTTCACGTTCTTCATTCAATAATTTTAATTCTTCTTTCTGCTTGTTGAGTAGTAAGGCAGAGTCAGCTTCTGCCTTTTTAATAGCTTCAAGCACCTCAACTCTGTGTTCTTCTACTTCAATAGTTTGATAAGCCTCTTTCCTTTGTTCTTCCAAGGAATCCATTCGATCCAAATGAAGCCTAGCAAACTGTTGTTCAGTAGTGAGAGCATCAAATTCCATCTTTTCAATTTGCTCTGTAATGCTCGTTTGGATATTGCCAACATCTTCTAATATATTTGCAGCCACATTCTCAAAGTAAGCTTCAGTCAAAAGTTTTGTGAGAATTGCTTCAACTTCTTTGGCGTTTCTTGTGACTTTGTCTTTGTCGTACCCGTGAATATAAAGACGGTTGATTGAATTGAAGGCTTCTTTCATGGATTCAGTCACGTCCTTCATGGTTTCGCTGAACCCAATTTTTTCTACAGACTTTGTGAAATCTTCAAGGGTTTGCGATGTCAGTTCAAAATCTGTTCGATCTCTTCCACCTTCACCTAGCAACCCCCTAAACTCCCCTGAAGGATTTGACGCCCGAAACCCCTCTTCAAATACCGTATCAATGTTTTCAAATATATTTTGTAATAATGATTTTTGGGCCTGAACAACACCATCACCGTCTAAGTCCCATCCCCTGTAACCATGATTGATGCCCATAGGCGCACCAATAAACGCCCCAAAATTTGACAGGGCTTGCTCGACATATTGAGTCGCATTCCCATTGGTTAAATTGAAGTTTTCAAAAGCAGAGGAGATTGCATCATTTGCTGCACTTAAAAGAGCCCCTATTAAGCTGTTTATGGCATCAATCAACTCTGCAATGGTTTCAATGAATGGGTCAAAAACATCAAAGAAAAGTTTAAAGGAAGAATCAATTGCCTTTGCAACTTTTTCATTGGACATCACCATATCCAAAGCCATGTTTGCAGCCCCTGCCAAGGGGCCACCTACTTGAGCCCCTTGAGCAAAAGCTTTCCCTGCTGAAACCCCTCGACTTGCGTTTGGCCCTGCGCTTGCGACTCCTTGGACAAGAGTATCAGCTATTACATCTCTGTAATTTTCAGCATTTTGCAACCGTTGCTTTTCAAGTTCTGCTTTTCTTTCTTCATCTGTTAATTGATCCGAAATTTCTTGAGTAATCTTTTCTTGAAACCCAAAAACCTGTTTTACTGACTTAACAATTGAATCAAAAAACGTGTGGTTCTGAAGCCTCACTTGTTCTTTAATTGCTGCTGCAATTTTATCTTGTTCTTCCCTTTGTTCTCTAGTGGCCTTTGTCCTTGCGTCATCAAGTTTTTTAATTGTTGCGGCTAAAGCGTTTGCTCTTGCGTTTGCTTCTCCCAAGGTTTCTTTTTGCCCTTCTCTGTCTAGTTCTTTTGCAAGAACTAGCATTTCAATCAACGCCCCTTCAATAGCCTTTACTTGTTGAGGATTAAACGTCCCTGACTTTTCAACGGCTTCTAGACCTTTATTAATTGAGAAGATGAAATCTGTTAACTCTTCAGCCCTTTTTGCTAAAGGCTCTGATTCATCAAATGCTTTTTCAAAGGCAACTGTGAGAGATTGAGAAAGTGCTGTAAATGGATCAAGTAGCCCCTCAACCACAGGGGGAGGGGTGAAGGTGTCTCCTCCTCCTCCTGCTCCTGTCAACGCCCCAAATGGGTTTTTAGGAGGTGGCAAATTGTTTTGAGCTTCCCCTAAATCATTGGTTGCTGTTACTTGCCCCTCAACTGCATCTTTGATTTCTCTCTGTGCTATTGCCCTTTCTCTGATTACTCTTGCCCCCTCTCTGATTTTCCCAATCAAATATTCTTCAAGTCCGTTTCGATCAGCTACAAGTTCCAAAGAAGCAGACTGTTCAGCCTTCCTCTTTTGCAGTTCAAGCAAAATATCCTTGGAAATTTGCAACTCTTGTTGGGCATCTGCCAAGGCTGAATCTTTAATAAATGACGGGAAAAGGGAATCTCTGTCGCTTGATTTACTCTGTTGATTACTAATCTCAGTGACTTTTTTAATATAAAAAAGAGTGTCTGCTTTTGCTGCTGCAATCTGATCATCAAGAGAAGTGAAGCCTAGAGCCGAAACAGCATTTTTTGCAACTTCAATCACATTCTGAAAAGCTGCACTGTTGAAAAAAGCATAAAGGGCATTAATGGCAACTCTGATGGCATCATAAAAAGCAAAAGCCCCCCTGACCAATTTTATCCCTATACTTTCAACTGCTCCAATCACATCTTCAGTTGTTAAGGAATTGACTGCATCTTTAAGCTGATCAACTATCCCTCTAATGAAGGGCTCTGCAGCTTGAAAGGCTGTTAAAAGTTTGTCTTGAACTGCTGAGATCAACTTGTCAATTGCGCCCCTCAAGTCGCTAGTCATTCTATTGTAGAGCCCTGCAGCACTTGTTGCGTTCCTTAACTTTTCGGCTTGCGTGTCAATGACTTGGTTGCCTTCTTGTAGTGCATTAATAAAATTGTTGGCTGCAGCTAGAGCCTCAACCCCGAAAATTTTAGTAAGAATTCTGTTTCTTTCAGCTTGAGAAGCAACACTTCCAAGACGGTCTGCTATGCTTTGCATTTGGTCTTGGAAACTTAGCTTTTGGATTTGCTCAAAGGAGATGCCAAGTGCATCAAACTCTTTCAATACTGTCTTGGTGGGGTCAATCAATCTTACAAGAACCCCCCTTAAAGCTGTTCCTGCAGCTTCTGCCCTGAAGCCTCTGTCTACTAAGAAAGAGATTGCCCCTGCAGTTTGGGTCAGATTGAGCCCTGCAGCTTTTGCAACAGGCCCAACTTGTCCAAGTGCTGTCTGTAATTTCTCAACATTGGCTGCAGAAGTAGAATAGGCAGCAGCAAAAACATCTCCAACCACTTTCGCAGATTCCCCAAAAACGTTCATTTGTGCCGCAACAGCTTCTGAAACTGTCTCAATTGCTGTGCCTGTGGCCCCTGCAACTTTAACCACAACACCAAGTTCTCTAGAAATTTGTTGGGATGACCTACCAAGTGCAGCCAAAACATTTGCAGCCTCTGCAGCTTGCGTTGCAGTAAAGGCTGTCGTTGCTCCCACTTCTCTAATAGCTTTTCGGAGTCTGAGCTGTTCTGTAGTTGTTGCCTTGGTCAAGGCATTGAGTTTGCTAATTTGCCTTTCATAGTTCGCCCCAAAATTAATGAATTCTCGGGCTGAGAATGCGGCTACAATTCCAACTGCTGCTGATTTCAAGTTAAGAAAAACACCTAATGCTCCTTTGACTGCTTTGGTCGCAGAAGTCATTGATTTCTTAATTACTCTTTCAAAACGGGAGGCTGCACGGGAGGCTTGATTGATTAGGTCTGCTTGCTTGTCAAAAGCTTGTTGAAGTTCTTCTAGTTTCCTAAGAGCTTTTTGAAGCTCAATCTCAATATTGATGGTACTATCTGCTGCCATTTCTCATCCTTGGCTTTGCTTTGCTTGGTGGGTTCTTCTGTTTGTTTTTTCTATCTAATTCATTTTTGTCTCTTCTGCTTTGTGTCACCTCCCTATCTATGAAAACAAGGGCATCATAAACTTGAGGTGTGTTGCAGTCGAAACGGTTTAGATAGACATCAATTGCCTCTTCTCTAATAAAGCCAATGTCAAAACCAATGTCTCTTCCTGTTTGGTCTAAATCTTTAAATGCTGAAACTGCTAGATGGTTTCTTTCTGTCAAAATTACGTTGTTGGGGCAGACTTCACAGGGAGGTTCTAAATCATCACGCTCCCAAATATTATCATCAGTTTTGCAGCAGTAATGCTTGCTGTATTTCATCCCCTGCTCTATCCCATGAACAAGGCTGTCTTCTGCGTATTCTGCCCTTTCTAGTAAAACATCAAGAAACCTTTTTAATTTCCCTCTTCCTCGTCAAGGTTGGGCTGCACCATTTTCATCAGCTTCATAGAAACTTGTTGAGCCATCTTGTTCAAAATGGCATCATCCCCACAAAAATCCATTTTAGCTTCTACAGTGCAATCCTCTTCAAAACTCCAAGACATCACGCAAGGAACAAAAATCTTTCTTGCAAATGTCATTGGGTCAGTTCTGTCTTTTCCCCCTTTCGTTGTGGTAGATGCCCTTAGTGCATCAGTCACCATTCGTTGAGGGGGTAGCTCACAATTAAAAACTGCATCAATTTCTAATTGTGTATCTGTAAAAGGGATCTCAACAATGTTCTTTGTTTTAATCCCTGAAAGTGATGATTTAATAACAGATGAAACTTTAGCCATTAAAATTAAGTCCTTGTTAAAAATTAGGTATACGCAAGCTCAAGTGCAGCAGCATCAGTTGTGCTTGTCCCTTTATCCAATTCAAAGTTGATTGTTCCACCCATCGCACCGTCAACCCCTGTTGTTTGGATAGTGACCAAAGCAGATGGGATTGCTAGTTTTACAATGCTTCCTGCAGTGTTGCCCATTTGCAGACCTATGGAGACGAACTGCTTTCTGATGACCTCCATAAACTTGGCAACTTTGTCAGGTCGTGTAACGAATTCAACAGTCCCTGAGACCGAAAAATCTTGGGAAACATAACTTGCAGCAGGGTAGAGATCTCCTGTCAATTCGGACACTCCGGGATCTCCAAGGTTTTTATTGAAGCTCATTGAAAAGGAGGTTGCCATGAACTCATTGGCTGCATCAAAAACATTCCCTGAAGCAGTCCCAATTGTTGCGTTATTGTTCCCTAGAAACACTTTTGAAATCCCTGCAGAAAGCGGGGAGTTGGTGGAAAGTGTAGGGGCAGCAAAAGCAGGTCTCACTTCATCACCACTGTCAAAAGTGAAAGTGTCTCCTGTGTCTGCTGTCAGTGTGCAAGTCGCCCCTGAAGTGGAAACATTTGAAACTGTGACCAACCCTGTGTTCTTCACAGCCCCGCTTGCTTGGGTTATCACGTTGACAGTCATTCCATTGAATAATGAGTCTGCAGCGACCTGACCTGAACCAACTGTGAAGGTGGCTGTAACTCCTGAATCTGTGACTGAGACTGCACCTCCTCCATCATGCTCTAAAGCCCCACCATATCTAATCCGTTGAGCCCTTGCAGAACATGACATTGACAAAACCCCTTCTCTGCTGACATCCAAATTAGCTGACTCAATCACACAGCCATTAGCTACACAAAGCTTGTAGACATCAGTAACCTGAGCGATTTGGAAGGTGTCGCTAACTCTTGAGGTTGTGTATTTAACGGAAGCCCCGCCTGAAACTGTTTTTGTACCAAACACTTGTTGAAGTAAGAAGTCTTCTGCAGGGGCTGTCCCTGCTGATCCACTTGGCTTGATTAAAAACGGGATGTCAAAAGTTGATCGTTCTGCATAATTTACAACACTGCTATTTTGCAAAAGTCTCTCACCAACTTCCGTAACAGATGAGGTATTATAACTTTGTGAAAGATCCAAATATTCTGAAGTGGCAAAAGCGTCAGTTGCTGCAGGAACAACAAAACTTCCTGCTGTTGTCTCAGTTTTTAAATATGGCTGAGAGGATTGAAGTCTAAGAAACCTTGAGGGAAGTGCCATTTAAAACTCCATGCTTTAAGTTGATCAGATTGTGGTCTCAAAAAAGATTGAACATGGGACTTCAAAAGCATCCCCTGTTGGTGAATTGAACCCTGCAGATGTTTGCAAAACCTCAAATTGCAAAACTGCATTTCCTACAGCCAAAGATTTAAGCTCAAAAATATTTCTGATTGCTGCCAAATGACCTTGAATTGTTGTCACTCCTTTTTGAGGTTTAGTCACAAGATTTAAATTCAATTGGTAAACTAATCTTTTATTGCTTTCACTGATTGGGAACTCTGCAGAAGAAGCTGAAACCTGCTGCAGAATTGGGGCGCAAAAAGTTTCATTATCAGTAAAGCCTGAACGAGGTTTTGTTGTTTCAAAAGGGGCATTCTGTGCAGACCAATTCAGGTCTGTCCTGCTCCCCCATTCCGTTGCAAAATGGGCCAAAACTCCATTTTCAACCTGTGCAACTGTTGTCATAAAACAGAAAACCTTTTTTCCATATTTCTTACAGCCCTTGCAACAAATCCTTGATTCTGTGAGCTATGACCTTTTTCAAGTCGTTCAGCATATGGCAGATTATTAGTGAAATAAATATTGGACTGATTTTCTCCCAATCCGTTTAACTCTTCATTAATTTGTTGGGCTTCTTCAATTGTTGTGGGTTGGTTTTTTTGATAAGGTTTAGTTGTTACTTCCCCCGTTGCTCTGCTCCCTAGATTTGCTTGCCAATTGCTTCTAAATCTTCCCGTGTCCACAGGAGAACCTTGGATAATTTCAGAGAAACCTTGCAGGGCAACTGCCCTAATTTGTTTCAATAATCTTTGCTTTAGTTTTTCGGCTGCAGTGTCCATCCCCTCTTCTGTTATTGGCATACTACCTCCCAAACTATTTGAGAATCCCCAAGGTTGACAGGTGTAACTTGACTAACCCCAAAGTTTCGGGATTGAAAAGTAATCTGCGTCCCTACCAAATCCTTAGGATATACATTCGAAAGGGGCTTGATCACTAGATCCAAAGAGGCTTCTTTCCCTTCTATTGTTTTGAAATTCCTGTCTGATCTTTGAATCACTGAAATGTTTTGTGCTGTCGATGCTGTGTATGCCCCTGCTGTGGGGTCATAATAATTTCCACCTGTTACTCCACCTGTTGCAGGAGAATAGCCCCCTGTTGTCTGTAGGTGTAAGGTTGCAGTCTGTGTCAGCTTGAGCCCACCAACCCCTTTATTAGAAAAGAGTTGATTGATGGTTTTATTAATTGTCTGAAGTGCAGCCATTTTTGACTAATTCCAAAAAGGGGTTAAACGTCCATGTAAAGGTGCTTCTGCACACCCTCCCCTATTAAGATCTATACCACTGTGTAGCTAGAATGTATTCACCAACTAAAGCCTTAACTGTGCTGATTGAGCCTTGACCTGTCGCATCAATTCGCCCATCTCTTCTCCCTGTGTCGTACTTCAGAACAATTAAATTATTCAGGGCTTCCAATTCTTTTATTTCTGAGCCATCCAATGCTGTTGAATCTGTTTTGTTGTTAAAAAGAAAGATCAACATTTGATATTGAGCCTCTTTTACTTTGACAGGGATTTTATTTGGTTCAAAAATCCTTTGAAGTGGGTGTTCCCTTAAATGCTTATAAATCTGATAAGCTGATTTTAAATGGGGGGAGTAATCAATTCGGGGAAACTCTAGTGACTGAGTATCTGATTGTCTTACTCCCTGCCATTGGTCAATCAAATCTAAAGACCTTGTTGAAAACCTGAGCCACTGTTCTTTTTTGGTTGTGGATAATGCTGTCCAAGTATCCCCAAAAAAAACATCATCACCATAGCGGGAATCAGCTTCAGCTACTGAATTGTAGGATTCCGCAGAACTCCCACCAATGGTAATGTCTAAGCTCATTTTTTCTTTTCAGTCTTTTTTTGATTGTCTTCTTTAGGAGGAACAACATTTTGTGGGGGCTGCATTTCCTCTGCAGCTTCCCTTTTTTGCTGTTCCTCTGAATGTCTAAAACTGATCATCCCCATTGGTTAAGCAGAAACTAGAGATTTGAGAGCAACAACAGGGATATTCTTGTTCTCAAAAACTTTCGCCCAATTCCCTGCAGTTGCCAACTCAGTGTTTGTTGGGCTTGAACCTGAAGGGGAACCTGTCCACTTAAATCCATTGGGGTGCATGATGTATCGTCTGCGATTAATCAGCACATCTTCAGACTTCAGCGAATCTCTATCAATCTCAGTCGCATCATCTGCGTCAAGTGTCCCAACCCCTCGACTGAATGCACCATTAGCGAAAACATAAGTTGTATAAGCAGAACCTGAGACTTCTACCCCATCATCAACAATAATGTTCATTCCCATATATGAAGGGAACTGTTGAGGAAGGTTGCTTGGCTCTTGAACATACTGCACAAGATCAAGTTTTCGGAGGCTGTGATAAATGGCAGAGTGGCAAACAATGGTTGAAAGCTTATCGTAAGCATCACCAATTTTTGCAATTGCATCAATCATCATTGTGTTTGTTAATGCTGCTGCTGATTGGTCTTCCAAATGAGTGCTTACAATTGGCCCACCTGATCCAAAAAGAGCTTTTAAAATGTTGATGACAATCTTTTGTTCTTCTCTAACCCAATAAGAAGCTACCAAATCACCTATTACCCGCATTGGGTCTTCACCTGATACATACTGAGCGAGGAAACTTGAGCCGAAACTTTTTGCTCTGTTCAGGGCCACCCCAACCTGTCGTTCTGTTGTCAGATTGTTGACAGTCAAAGAAGTGTTGTCTTCAATAATTTCTGAGTCTCCGCTCAGGTCATTGAAAAACGGGAGGTTGAAGGTTGAACCCCCACCACTTGCCAACTGATTTAGTGCAGGGTTGCCTGTGACTAGGCCACTACTCAGAAGATTTGAGCGGGTAGCTGTCTCTTGGATCGTGTAAGGCGTGAAAATGGACGGGACAATAACATTTGTTAGGCGAGTTGCTGCCATGATGTTCTCCTATTTTTAACATCCTGTTAAAATGTGGGCGATACGAAAGCCCGCCCCGCAGGAGATACACCCTGTGCAATATAAAGAAGTGTTCTGTCAGAAACAGCCTCACCGAAACTATTTCTTTAAATCTAGTGTTAAAATAAAGTTTTTAAAAAAACAAGGTGATTTTACTACCCTTTCTTTTTTTCTTTCTCAACTAATCCCTTGGCCCATGAAAAAGCTGCATCCCCTCCCCATGCAAGCCACATAACGTAACCTTTTGATGGGGTGGACTGATTACCAAAGTTCTTCCCCTTCTTGTCTACTTCATGTCTTGCTAGATAAGAATACATCCTTTTGACTGTTGACATGCTGACATTTTCTCCTTTTGCTAATTGTGCGGCCCTGTTCCAACCTACCAATGTACCTGCACCTTTAGCCTTTCCATCAGCCTTGAACTTTCTTGCCCTCCTTGCTGCTGCTTGAATTGCTTTGGTTGGTTTTGGCATAATGCTCCCTTTCATGCTGCATTAAGAATTTTTGAATATAAACACAAGCATCCAACATTTCCTCCTGAAGATTAAGTCTTCATACTTCACAAGGAAATCCCAACTGCTGCAGCTAATCTTTTAGCTTCTGCAGGGTTTTCTTGATACAGTTTGGCCTGATGTGTCAGGTTCAAGGTTTCCTTTGCAAATGGGTTCACCTTTACTGTTTCGGAACTTCCTCTGCTGTTGGCCCCTGTGTTGGGTGTGAAAAAGAAAGGGCTGTTTTTCAATAAATCATTAGCCCAATCATTAGGATCAATGCTTAAACCTGTTGACTTGTCAATCAGCCTTTCATCTTTAACCTCTATTTCATTTTGAGCCCTCCTCAAAACATCTGACAACGCCCCTTTTTGAAGCTGTCCTACCTTATTCAAGGACTCTGAAATAGTTTTTTCAATTGTCATTCTGCTCATCTCAGATTGTAGCTTTTGAGCAACTGACTTTGTTTCCTGAAGCTCAGACTCATATTTCTTCCGTTCAGCCTGAAGCCTTTGGTTCATCAGCTTGTCCATCTCAACAGCAGGGATCATTTCTTTCTCCTTCACTTGCTTGTGAGCCTCAATTGCAGCTTTTAAATCTGAAGGGTCTAAATCCTCAATGTCTGAATAACGCCCCTGCACTTGCTCAAGCTGTTCTTGCAATCGTGTGTTATTGTCCCGAAATTCTTTTATTTTCTCTCTGAGAGCTTGCCTGTCTTGTTCACCTTCTACATCTAAAGCGAACCCTTCCCCCTTTGGCTTGTAAAGGTTCTGTAAATTCTCATCTACTTCTTCAAGACTGTTGATATAGGTCTTTAGAGCCATTCTTTTTTTTCCTTTTTGGTTTTTGGCATTTGAGACAAACATTTTTCCTGTCTACAAGACGGATTTCAAGTCTGTCTCCACAGATGACACAAGTCACCATGATGGTCATTCTATTTCCTCAAAATTCCAATCCTTCGCTTTTTCGAACCCCGCATTAAATCTTGTCCTATCCTCTCCCAATGGAAGTCTTTCTAAAATATGAGCTTTGTACTTTTTGCCGTTCAAAACATATTCATCTTCGTTATCATCGAAAAAAGTAAAATACTCTTGGCCCCAATGGAAACTGAAAAGAAAGTCTTGCACCCCTGCTTTTATACTGACTCTGTTTGGGCCTTTAAATTTCAATCTGCTAATTGAAGTGGAAGCAGAACCATTTGAATGCCAAGTTTTTTCGGCCTTGCTCCAATTTGCAGCAAGTTCATCTTGGTCATGTCCTCGCTCAACATTCACATAATTAAACCCGTGTATTTTTCTCAACCTTGCTTGGTCGTATCCTCTGTGCAGCCCAAGCATCTTATCAAGTTCATAAGTCTTATTTTTCCCTTTGAAAAACATGGTTCCTGAATGATTGAACCATTTTTCAATGTCTGAGGACATCTTTTCTTCAAGATCCCTTACTCCTCTGTGATAGCCAACTCTCCCACCTAAAACTCTTTCCCCGTAACTCTTTAAAATTGCACCCCCAAGAGAAGAGGATGAGCCTGAAATTGCATTTAAAATGTAGCTTCTAAAAACCTCATGTACCCTCCCAATCTCAATCTCTTTGAACTGAAGAGCCACAGGAAGTTTTGCGTTAATAGCCTTTAATTCCTCCACATACTCAGATTCTTTTTTAGTAAGCTCATTTCCTGTTTTGCCTGATCTTGAAGATTTATCTCCTGACCAAGTATGCTGAATTTCAACAGAACCTGAGGGAGACACACTTTTCTTTTTGATCTGCTTGGGGTCAACAACTTGGCTTGCGGCCCATGTGTAAGGTTCATGTTTTTTTAACGCATCATCATAATTCAACCCCCCACTAATTAACGAGGTGTTAAAATCTGAGCCTAGCCCGTATCTTTCAATGGCTTGATTTCTCCTGCTTGACAAAATAGCTAATACATCATCAGCTTCATTTGATGGCATGCCTGAAAGTCTGAGTGCATCTTTAAACTTTGCAGGGTCAGTCCTAAAAATCCTCTCAATTCCTAGCGTTTCATCCCACACGTTCTTTTCAAGAATCCCGTCAATAATCTTCTTTGTTTGGGGATTCATGTTTATGTCCCTGAATGTGATATATTCAGAAATAGCTTCGTTTTTGTACCAAGACTTTTTGGCCCCTTGAGCCCTAAATTGGAAGCTTCCTCCTGAATCAACCATCACAAATTCTTTTGTCTTCTTGTCAAACTTCAGATTATCAAAATCTTCTCCTACAAAATCCCAATTCTTATTGAGAACTGAAGCATGTTGCATTGCCATGAACTGTTCTTTGTTAGCTCTTGCTTTTTTCAGCAACCCTTTCGGATCCCCTTTGAAATCTTCAAGGTCTGTTCTGTATCTTGTGGCGATTGCTAATCTGCCCCCAATATTGACCCGTGTTGGCTGTAAAGTTCTTAATCCCAATGCTTCATAAATTAAGGAAGACCCAATCTCTCCATCTATTCTTTCGGGGCTCATGAACTTGGCATAGTATTGGTTGCCTTGTGCATCCTCAAAAATTCCACCTTCATTAGATCCAAGTCTCCCACTTTTCTGAGTCCACCCACTCCCGTCAATTGTGCTTTTGTTTTTGAATGGGTCTTTACTGCCTGCGCCTGATGCTACAACAGGGGCTGTTGAGGGCAATGCCTGCGCTTCCCTAATCGCAGACCTTTCAGCCTTTTTTTGTGTTGCTGTCTGTCTTTCAAGGGGCTTGGTCTGTGCAGATTCTTGAGCTTTCTCGGCTTTTTTCTTTGCTGATTTGTAAGTTTTTGGAAGTGGAGTCAAAGAGTTGGTTTCAATCTGCTGTCTAATTTGTGCAAGTGTCAGAACCTCCCCGTCTTGATTCACCATCTGATACAGTGAAGCCTTCCCTTGTCTCCAAATTTCAGCCTTACCCACCCCAAGCATTTTATTCTGAGCTTCCACAGATTGATTTTTAAACCACTTCTCCATGTCTCTGCCTGTGTCGTTCAGCTTGCTTGCTGCCACAGGCCCACTGTTTGAAGCCCTGATTGTAGGCTCAAGCTTCAGCCCCATCTCTTCCACCTTTTTGTCTATCTCCTCAATCCCTGCAATGACAGGGACTAGGACTGAGCGACAACGGAAATGCCTTGGGGGTCTGATGTAACGCTTGTCATGTCCCTTTGGCTTGTAGTCAGGAAGAACCCACTTCAGGCCATCATAGCTTCTGCAGAGCAGTGTTGTTCTCCCGTCAAGGGTAGCAATGGATTGGACTCCTTCAATCACATCAAGGTTTTCTTCATACATCCTTGATCGTGCTTCATTTGTCACTTCATGGACTGCTGTTCTTGTGATGGCTTCTGCATTTCTTCTTGTTGTGTTTAAAACTCCACCCTGAAAATTCCCTTGCTTGTCCTTTTTCCCAATGATCCTACTCCTCAACTCTCTTGGTGTCTCACCTAATAACAACCCCTTTCTGATTTCTTGGGCCACTTGTCTTTGTGTGTCTTCCCCAAGCTTTGTCCAATAAGAGGGGATGTCGTTTTTGTTGGGCTGAGTAAATAAGGGGAGTCCTTCAATCAAAGTCTTGTCAACAAGTGTTGCAAAAAACTTGGGGGATGAAGTAACAGAAAGGAGAGGGATTCTGACTGCTGTATTGATTTCATTAATTGCTTGTTGAGCTTGCAAAGCTGAGAAATCAACAAGCTCTTCCTTCAAAGAATTTTCGGCAGTTGTAAATTGAGAATAAAAAGTTTGAGATAAAAAATCATTTTGGGCTGCAAGTCTCTGCTGTTGAAAATCTGTCAGGCTGTCAAAAGCCTTCATTTTCTTTTTAACTTCAGACCATGCCCCTCTAATTAATGGATTGACAACTTTATCCTGAAGCTCTTTCTCATACTTGGAGAGATTAATTGCATTTTTAAAAACTTCGTTCTCAATTACCTCTGCAATCACCATTTTATTCCTGAGGTGCTGAGATTCCTGTTCCTAATTGCATCAGATTTTCTTGCTCCTCATCATAAGTCCAACCGTCAGGGTAAATCTCAAATTTCTTCCTTAGATTAAAAGCTACTAATGGGCTAATCACCCCTTGCAATTCAGCCTCATTGATTGCTTTGAAGCTGTCAGGGCTGAAGCTCTCATCTACAAAATCTCTGTTGATCTCAATTTTAAACTCTTCCCCTTCTTTATTTCCACCTCCCCCATTCCAACCTAAAAACTTTTCTGTCAATTCTTTCAGCCCTTCCTCAGTCGTTTCTACAAGCACATTCAAAAGGCTAGATTCTGCGCCCATCCTTGTTTTTGCAGCCTCTGCACTTTCGACCTGTTTCCTTGTTTGGATCATCCTTGCTCCCATCATCACAGCCTGAAGCACTTTCTCATCCATTGCTCCTTTGAGTTGGCTTAACCCTGCCCCCGAAAACTCAAGGAATGATACCTTGGCATCAGGGGGCTCTAAAATGATGGGAGTTGTTGGGCCTAACGCAAACTTAGCATCTTCTTTTCTGATACCTGAAACCACAGGGGTAGGGACTCCCAAGGCATGAAGCCCTTGCTCATAATCTGCTGAGTTTCTAAAGATGGAGAGGAGAAGATTGGCAAGGTGGAGCATAGGAGGGTCTGCGACTTTACAACCAAGATGACCAACATTGAAGATCACAGCAGGTATTCCTTGCAAACGCCCACTTGGGCCTGTGGGGGTTAACTCCTCAATCTTCTCCCACCCCTGAGGGGTTTTGAGATAGCGACAAGCAGTGTAGCCATCTTCATCCAAAGAAAGGGCTAGCCGAATTTCTTCATTGTAATAGTTCCCCTTGCTGTATTGGACTCTTGGCTCATTTAGTAAGACATATAATGGCTCTGATTCCCCTTCCCAATAGAGAATATCTTCAGCTTTATAAAGAGACGTATAAAATTCACCATCCCCCTCATCAAAATCTAGCAGTGCCAAAACTCTTCCGGTGATTAAAAGCTCCCTCATGACCTGAGTTGCCACTCCTGTTAGCCCCTCATTGTTTTTGGTCATTGCTCCCCAAAAAATCTCTAACTCTTCTGTCCCACTTGTTAAAATCTTTTTTCTTTGAATATCTCCCAACCTGCCCTCGACTGTGGAAGCGAAAAGCCCAAGTAAGGTAGCCCTGTTTACATACTCAAAATAGGCTTCAGCCTTCATCCCGTATGGTCTTGGGAGGTATCCCCTGTTTTCTGAAAATTCCTTGACTGCATCCTCTCCCAAATATAAGTGCCTGCATCTCTCCCAAAATCTCAGCATCCTGTCATGATGTGGGTGGACTTTTTCGTAATTATTCATGTTTTGTTAAATCCCTTTAACTCTGATTTGTCCCATTTGCCCTCGACCTTTACCCTGCTCTTCAAAAAGGCAATAGCCCAAGGCTGTTGTAACATGCTGCTCTCTTTGGCTGTCATCCTCGACATAATTTGCCCCCTTCTTTAAATGAACAGTGTCTAGCCCTTTGATTAGTGTCCTGCATCTTGGGCTGATTTTTATTCTCACTTTCCCATCTGCTGATTTTAACATGGCGTTAACTAAATTGTGTCTCTCTCTCACAGGAGGGTTTGAGCGAGGAACTTTCTGCTCAGTGAACCCTGCCCTCCTTAGTATTTCAAAATCTGTTAATCTGCTTCTTGTGTCCCTTGCTTGTCCACTTGCGTCTCCGTAAATCACCACCCCTTGGGAGGAGTAACGGGAAAGAAATTCGGAAACAGCATCGTGCGTGTCGCTTTTGTCAAGGATGATTTCATCAATAACATGATATTCATTAGCCTTTGGGTGGTACTGTAAAACACAGGAAGACATTGGTTTCCCATGCCCAATATTAAAGTCATGAGTCCAAAAAAGAGGGAGGGCTTTTTCGTAACAAACCTCCGCTGATACGTTGTAGTCCCGCAAAAATGAGGTGTAAATCCTGTTCTGATCCAAAGCAACCCATTCAGAAAGAACCATCCTTTTATACATGCTCTCTGAGTAAGTGGACTTGAGGATTTCAACATAATCTTTCGGCAGGTTTGGGTTGTCTGCTGTCTTGGCATAAAAGACATCAGTTTTTTGAGGGTTGACCTGTTCAACAAATCTTTGATACATCCACGTTGAAGGGTCATCTAAAGTTGAGGTGTAAAGACTTTGAAGTCTCCCCATTCTCCCATCTCTGAGCCTTGCATTTAGTACATCAATTGCTTCTTTCCTAGTTTGCCAAACTTCATCAGCCCAAAACCAACCAACTTCTAGGCCCGAAAGCCTTTCGTAATGTTCAAGGGATCTTAATAAAACTCTTGTCTGCCCTGCAGGGGTTTGGATTAATAAATCAGTTGGGCCACGCCCCCTTGAAATCTGAGCGGGTAACAGTTTGACCCCTGCTTTTTCGGCTATCTCATAAAGGGCTCTGACTGTTGTGTCATAAAGTTGAGGGTAAGTGTTGCTGACGATCAGCCCATAAACGTCCTTAGGGGTTCTCCTCGCCTTCAAAATGGCCCACAGAGAACCAATCATGGTCTTCCCTGCCCCAACCCCACCACCAAGGAAAATCTCCCTCTTCTTAGAAGCGAGAACCTTGTATTGGTGAGCTAGTAGCTTGATGTCTTCAGGCATTTCAGCCCTCTGAAGTCTCTTCTAACTCACTTGGAAGAACAATCCTGATTGAATTAGATTCTAGTGTGGTAATGGTCTCTTTTGTTTCCTTCGCTAACTCTAGGCGCAAGCTCTCAGGAATAGCTACCCCCTCAATTTCCAAGGCTCTTGCAGTTTCCAAAGCATTCCATTTTTGAGATTCCCTTTTTTTGTAGACCTCCCGCACCTTTTCAATTTCTGTCTGCCTGTCTAATACCCTTTCCCCCCACTTGTCAGGATGTCGATAATTCAACCACATTCGAATTGCTCCCATGTCAGGCGGGAAATACTTTGAAATCTTTTTGAGATCATGCCTGACAATGTTATTTTGGGCATCTTTCACAGCAACCAACTCTTCAACCTGCTCTTTAAATCCTGTTGCTTTTTTGTATAGGGCGTTTGTAATTTCCTTTTGAGATTTTCTCCTCCCTGCTTTTATAGCGGCAGAAAGTGCTTCATATTTCTTTTTGTAAGTTCTCCAAGCTCTCTCGCTAACCCCGAAAACATAGGCTATTTCTTTTTCATTGTAACCTTCTCTTGAAAGCTCTTCTACTTCATCAAGGTAAGGTTCGACCATAACAGGATATAGTTCTTTATTGCCCATTTTTCCTTTTCATAATCATGCCAAACTCGTTGTTCCCTTTTAGTATTACAGCCTCTTTGTTTCTGATTAGTTTATTATTTTCAAAAGGTTTGTAATTAACGTGATGTTGCCATCGACCAAACTTTCTTCTTACTTCACAAACGTCAGGATGTTGCCTTGCTAAACTTTGAGCCATAGCCAAACGCCCATCAAACTTTTCATCTTGTTTATAAAGTTGATCTGTATTCCCTCCCTTCATCTTCATAGTCATTGCCTTATCTGCTAAGAAAGCTTGAAAAAGCATTGTACAAAACCCATCTTTTAAGATTCTTAGTGAAAGGTCTGTGTCTTCGTTGTATCTACCTCTCCACCTGTGAGGGATTTGATTGGAGAGTAAAATTGCTGAGTAAATCCTTGTGTTTAAAATGAAAGGTGGAACTTTTGTTTTTCTTTTAACTAAGGATTCATATTGCATCCCTGACATTGCCACATTTTTATATCTTTCAACAAAGTCTTCAATGGCACAAAAGGAAGCCCCGTCTGTTGTTCTGTACTTAATATTATTGTTCAGTCTGTAAAACGCATCAATGTTATCATCTAAGATCCAATGTTTTTTATAGCCTTTTGCAATGCTGTCTTCCCAAACCCAATTCCTTGCAGGTATGCTTCCTTGCCCTAAATTTGAAAAGGGCAAAACAAGAATTCTTTCCTTATCAATTACAGCAGCATAATCCGAAAATTCTTGAGGCTCTACTACAATATGATAGGGGATTTTTCTTCTTTCTAAAGCCCTGCTTGTAAGTCTGTTCTCCCATCTCCCCTTGCTGATAATGTAAACAGGAAATCTAGGATTCATAATTGATTAAATCTAGCCTCTCTTTTTTTGGGTAGTGGATAGATTTTGTTTTTTCATTCAGTTCTTGCCCAACCAATTCCTGAAACTTCAAAAAGTCCTGTTCATTTTCAAAGTGGACAACCAACTGTTTCCAACTTTCGACATTTTCATTTTGGTATTCAGGCATTCCCTCCCACTCTTTAGCGGGGTCAATCTCTCCTGCTGAATCACCGTCTTCTAGCATGTTTTCAAGTTCTTCAGCATAGAAGGGCAACCCTAGCCTGAAACTGTCCACATCAAGCTCTTCAGCGATCTCAGCGACCAATTGAGCTAAACTTTGCTTCTCTGCCCTCCCTCTTGTCTCATTTGAAATAATGGTAAGCTTTTTTGCATTGGCATCATTGACATCAACAATAACAACAGGGATTGTTGAAAGCTCCATTTCCTTACATGCTTCCAATCTATGCTCTCCATCAATAATCTGCAGAGCCCCAACAATTTCGGGATGTCTGCGACAAGTGACAGGATCAACCATCCCATAAATTCCAATGGACTCCCTAATGGCTTCATCAACTCTTTTCGATGTCATGTTGGGATTCCAAGGATTTGGAAAAATCTTCTCTATATCCCAATTGTGAATTTTCAAGTCTTCTTTTTTCATACAGTGTTAAAAAATTCGAGTTTAAAGTTGAACAGGCAAGAAATTATTTGTTGGCAGGACAACAGCGGGTTCATTGTCATCCTTGTGCCTTTTGTGACCTCCCCAAAAAACCAAACGTAAATCCTTCAACTCTTTTTTTGAGATTACATACCTTTGAAAATGGTTAGGTTCTGCATCAGAGAAATGAACATAAAACAAACATTTTACTCCTAGCTTTTCTTGCCAATCGCACATTGCAGCCCACTTCTCTAGCCCTATTCTATAACCTCCATAGTGGATTTGAGATTCCCAAGTGCAGCTTCTGTGTTTGTATTCAATAAAAACTTTGATGTCCCCTGTTTTTGAATCTGTGCAAGCAAAATCAAAATGATATTTCATTGGGATCTTGTCGATTTTATATTCAGGGACTGAATTTCTTAAAAGTTGAGCAAAGAAATTTTCATTGTTAATTGAATCATTATTTTCATAGATTTGTCTTGGGGCATTGTATGCCATTTCGGTTTTTGCTACTTCAATAGTCTTAGGCAATCCATCCATCAGATTCTATTTTAAAACGTCAGGGAAACATCCAATTATAGTGTATAATAGAATTTCATTAACATAGTGTTAAAAGTCAAGAGTGTTCACTATTGCTAGCCCGAAATTCTCCTTGATGTATTTAAACTGCATGTTAAGATATTTCATTATTGTTAAATATTATCATTCCATAACTTTGGGAGAAAACAGGATTAAATGGAGATTCAGATTAAAGATTATATTTGGGAAGAATGGCTTAAAATTTTCGGTGAGAAAGCAGAGGATGAGCTACACAAGATTATTCAGAAAGTAGCGACAAGGGGGCAAGGAGGAAAGATGAGGACAACTTTGGCAATTACAAAGGATCATTCTGAATTTTTAGACTCTTATTGCTTTTTATACTCAGAAAGCAGGATTAGGCTAATTTCAAATTTAATCACTAAAGTCCCAATCCCTGAGAAAGGAAGTTTTGTAAAATCAACTTCTAAAAAGCAAAAACCTATCACAATTCATTTTCAACCTGATTTTGAAGTTTATCGGCATTTGTGGGCTGTGGCTGAAGCAAGAAATTGCTCGCATTCACTAATAGTGGAGGAAGTCTTGGAGGAGTTCAGGAAAGGGATTTCTGAGGAAGATAGTCGGGTCATCAATAACATGATAACCCGAAAAAGAGTTGCGGCTTAATCTAAAACAACAGCTTCAAAATTAAGTCCATCAATATTGAAATCAGTTAGAATTTCTCCTTGTTCCTTTACATAATTAGGATGCTTATTTTGAAGAAGCATCTCACTGATTTGTTCTTGTTTTGGGCCTTCTCCCCACTTGCTACGAACAAAGAACTCTTGCTTGTCTGTGAGAGGTAATAAAAACCTGTCACCGTTTCTCAAGTCCTGAATTATTAAAATCCTATCACCCTGCATTAATCCCCCTTTGCTTGATCAAATCAAAATGCTCACGATTCATTATACCATAATGAGCCTTGAGAAGGGCGGAAAAAACGTCACTGTCCTTGATTTCTTTTATCATAGAAGTTAGCTGTTCAGAAGTTGGTTCAATGTCCTCTACAAGAGCAATAAAGTCTTCTTTGACAAAACCTTGCTTTGAACATACTTTTTCAAGTTCAGGCCAATTGAGTCTCATGGCATTCTCCTAAATCTGCGTCTAACATAAAGTTGATTATCCCCATCCCGTAGTCCACAAAGATAGGGGTGTTTAATTTTTGGAGTTCTCTAATTGCTCCCTCCACTTCTGATTTCGGGTGTTCATCAATATTTGGGTACAAAAGAATCATCCCCTTCCCCCCTGTGAGAGGGCTCTTTTCAATTTCTTCCCATTCAATCCCCTTAATAAATCCTTTTAGTAAAATCATTTTTAACATCCTGTTAAAGATTTCTTGTTTGTAAAATACCGAAGTTTCAGTAGATCATAGATTTCTGTCTGCTTGCTTGTCAGATGCCAATAGCTCACACCAATATTATATCCTGCGTAAAGTTCCATCCTAACAAGCATTTTTGTGACTCTTTCAAGTCGATCATGCAATTTGAAATCTCTGCAGAAAACACCGTTAGCAATCAAAACATCCTGTCTTGTTCGCATAATCTTTTTTAATCCCCTGTTAAAAAGTTGACGGTCAAAGTGCAATTGGATAATTCACCCCTTTTTCTTCCACTTCATTTCCATAGTAAGCCATCTCTTCCCAAACTTGATGACAGACCTCTTTATATCCCACCTCCTCAATTGAATCTTTGAAATTACAATAAGAAATCTTTTCAACCTGTTTCATGCAAAACTCGACCATGAACGTATATTTTTCTACTGTAATTCTACAAGGGTAGTCTGATCGTTGGACTCTTACCACCTTGATCCAAGGGAACAGGTTGTTCAGGTGCTGTTCATTTCTTGCTCTTACTAAAAAACTGTCCTTCAACTTATTGTGTTGAACAACACTTAAAAACCCATCTTTTGTGAAAATCCACATTAAAGCCCCCATCCTAATAATCGTTGATTGCGTAAGTGATGTTTGATTGCTTCAACAATAAAATCTGTTTTCTTAATCTCCCTTTCTTTACAAGCTAACTCAACTTCTTCTAACAGCTCATCAGAAATTCGGAACCCCATCCGAACTTTTAAAGGGGAATTCCCTTTAATTGGTCTGCCTCTTTTCTTACTCATTCTCTTCCTTTAGTAATTCAGGTTCTATATCAGGATGAAATTTGAACTGCTTCATCTCCTTCTCTACAACTGCATCTTTCAGCCTTTGAATAGCTTTGAGCCCTTTATCAATATCTTCCAACTCTCGCCCATTTAATTGTTCAGTTAATGGAGAGATGTGATCTCTCATCCATTCCTCTTTTAGTAACTCCCTTAAATTTTTGATTGTTTTCAATAAAAGTTTAATGTGTGGTGGGTTCTTCATTAGCATCTCATTTTATTGTGACTTTAAATTATGTTCATAACTTTCTAATAAAAAATAAAATATCTCCTCAGTCTTAGGACTTTGTATTCTCCCATATTTAAAAAAAGACTCATCATCTGTAATAGAACGTCTTTGTTGGTAGCCTTGCTCTATTAACCTCTTTGCTGTCTTGCGGCTAATTATTTTTTCTAACCCTGTCAAGATTATGCTCCTCATTTTATTGTGACCTCAAAAACCTTCATCCAAAAGGTGATTGAATTCAAAATTGACGGGACAAGCAAAAGGAAACCAAAGCTTGTCAAAATCATAAAAGTCAAAACTCTTAGCGTTGCATCCATGAGCTAATCCCTAAATCACAAGGTTCTCTTTCCATCTCAAAATGCCTATTAACTTTGAATCCATATTTTCTGTACCACCTCCTTAATTGAATTTTATTGGCCCCCTTTCTGTAGAAAGGCTTAGGGTTGATTTCTCCAATGATTTTAACCTCTGCAGCATTTGCACTGTAGCAAAGTTGATATAAGCAATCAGTTGCAAAACCTTGTCTCCTTTCTCCTATGTTGATGATCCCATCTAATGAAACGCAATCTTCTGAAACCTTGCTAACTTCAACCAAAATCACATCCCCCCACATCCTGAAATTTGGCCCCATCAGTTGAAACGGATACGGAAGAAAATTAGTCCAAATGTGCCAATTCTTAAAAAACCTATCTGCTGCAGTTTCTTCAGTGGATCTCACTTGAATCTCCTTCCTCCTCAATCACAGGGTATTTCTCTCTTACTAGCTCAATGACTTCCTTCACATGAGATTGGAAGTTTTCTGTTTTCCTGATCTCACCCCTTGCAGCAGGATGAGTCATTGGAATATGAGGGATTCCATGACTGTTGAGAACTTTTTGAACTTTCTTGCCCATTGCAACAACAGGCTTACTCATAGCCCTTACTCTAACTTTTCTAACTACTTCTTTATTTACTTCTCCATTTTCAAAAATGTTTTCAAAATTAGCTTGGTTGTGTGGAAATCCTGCAGCATCAAAAGCCTTAAGAAGCGTTTTTGAACACAAGTGCATATCTCCCCATTTCCAAGCCTTTTCTGTTGCAGTCTTTGAAGGTTCTTCTCCAATAAATAAAATCCGCAAAACTCCATCACTCATTTGTGACTCCATAAATTTGTGTCTCAACATTAGCCAATCTTGACTCTAAATTAGCTATTCTTTTTGCAAACTCGTTTTTATTTATTACTCTTTTATGTTCCGAAATTTGTCTTTCAATCTTTTGGACTTCCCTCCGTTTGTGTTTGATAAAAGTTGCGGTTTTATGTCTCCACTCATGGTCGATAACTGACTTTTTCCCGTCCATCACTAGAGCCTCATCAAGATCAAGCTTCGCTTGCACATCATCAATTAAATCCAAGGCTTCTTCCTTCATGGTTATTTTTTCCTTCATCAATAACTCATGTGTTTGGGGGCTCAACTCCCCTAACGCTTTATTCATCGCTTCTTTTAAACCATCCATTTTTCGTATCCTGTTGGGTTTTGGCATTTTGGACAAACACCCTCTTTCTCCTGCAGCCCCTCCGAAAGTTCGCTATGCCAACCACAATAAAGTCCAAATTCTTCAATGGATTTGATGTGCTTGCATTTCTTGTTTCGGAAGGTGAATTGAGGACAGGTGCAGTTCAAATCATGATCTTCAGAAAGATAATTGTTGGGGGTAACTGTGTAAGTCTCCCCCTTAGAGCCTAATACCCCCTGTTTGAAATTATCTCGACTGAGGCAGTAGGCTTTTAAAGCGAACTCTCTACTCACAGACCTATTTGAGTTCTAAAAGCTTTGGAATTCCTATCGTTAAAGATAAGCCCCTTTAAACGCACATCCCCCTCCCATGAGGAGGAATTTAACTCCACGTTCAAATCTTGCAGACCTGTTAAATCTTCTGTTAATAAATCTGCAATATAAAGGGCTTCATCATCTCCAATATTTGGGTTACTCCTTTCTTTTGCATTGGTGTATAAATTCCATCTTTCCTGAACGTCTTGATTCTTAAAATAATCAGCCAAGTAATTCTCAAAATCTTTTCGGATTAAACTTTGAGAAACTTCATAATGTTTAGCCATGTCTGAAACCAATTCAGTCTTATTGGTTTTGACAGGACAGACTCTTGCGACTTTCAGCAAATACTCAGCTTCAATCACTAGCTCAATTAAGTTGGACATTCTCAACTCCTTCTAATTCTTGAATCCGATTTTCTAGCCCGTCAATTCTTTCAATCAGCTTGTCAAAAAATATCTTTAACTCCTTGTTCAGTTCTTGTTGTTTTGAAGCTACATCCCTAATTTTTTCAGTGGCTTCCTCTAATTGAGAGACCTTTACAAATAAACTATTTTCTTTTGCCATTAAAATTTTCCCTCCTTATCCCTAAGTTTGTCTCCGCCATTTAAATAATGAAGTTTGTCTTCACACTTTTTTAATGAGCCTCTAAAAATAGATTCCCATCCACCTTCTTCAGCCTGAGGATGATAAAAACCAACTTCATACCTTTCATTTTCTTTTAAATTGCGTTCTTCAAGAACACTAATACGCCTAATCACAAAAGACATACACCCTCTTAAAATGGGACATTATCATCAATATAAGGGCTGTCATTACTAGGCTTCCCATCGTTTGAAGGTGGAGGAGGGCTCTCCCTTCTGTCTGCCCCCTGACTATCATTTTTTGAATCTAAAAAACGGAACTGAGAAGCTACAACCTCAGTCTTGTATTTCTTCTGCCCTTCCTGCTCCCAACTTCTAGTCGAAAGCTTCCCCTCAATATAAACAACTGATCCTTTCTGAAGATAAGATTGCGCTTGATCAGCTAGACGTTCCCAACCAACCACATTGATCCATTCTGTTTTCTCCTGCTTCTCTCCCTGTTTGTCCCGCCAATATTCCGTTGTAGCTACCGAAAAGGAACAAACAGCCTTGCCTGCGTCAGTGTACTTGATCTCAGGATCTCTCCCTAAACGCCCTATTACCATGACCTTGTTCAGCATATTTTTGACCTCTTTTTAAGAGTTTCGATTTTGTCTTCAATAACCATTTGGGCAACTTCCCAATTGACATTCCTGACATGAGTGCCTGTTCTATCAGCCCAATGAGGATACATTTTTAAAATAGTTTCATTAGGGGTTGAATTGCCAACTGCTTCCAAAATTGTAACAACAGCATCCAATTTTTTAGTTAACAATTCGTTCTCTTTCCCCAAATATTTCAAAGCTACTTCAAGAGCCTCAACTCTTAGAAGAAGTGAGTTTTTCTCCATTCTGCTCCATGAATTTTTTATGCAGTTCGAACACTTCCTCATTGTGAGGAAGGCAAAAAGAAGGAAGCCTCTCTTGAATCATGTCCTTCAACATTTTCTGAACAGACCTAAACTCCATCACCCTATTGAAGAGCGGGGTTGGTTTAATGTCCGAAATTTCCTGAAGGGCTACCAATGCTTGAGGCAACACTAAATGCTCATTAGAATCCAAATCCATCTCACAAGAAATGGACATCAATTGAGCCACTGTCATTTCTTCCATCACACTCCTTTTTTTAGGTTACTCATTGAAAGGCTCTTTGAGCCCTTCAGTAGTTCCCCAAAACAACAAATAAAAACTATTTGTCGCCAAATAACTTTTCTTGTCTGCGTCCCGCAGGGATTAGCGGGACAACAGTTTTTCAAAAACAGTAAATAGTTTTGCTTACCGGAAAATAGTTTTGCTTACTGCTTTTATACAAACGTGAGATATAAATCATTGCCTTCCCAATATGGATAACAACCGTCATCCTGTGACCAAGCATTTTCATCATTCAAATCTTCATCTATAAGATTAGTAAATCCACTGAGCACACGTTTAACTTCCATCTTGGATACTTGAAAGCTAGTAGGAGTGCCTGCACATGATGTTGTGACAAATACACGGGTTGATTTTCTTATTGCAGTTCTTAATTTCATCAGACAAGCCCTAGTTCTTTTTGCATTTTACAATATTGTTCTGCTAAGAATTTTAGGTGAATGGGTCTCCTAAATCCTCTCTCCTTGAGTTGATTGACTGCATCAAATAACATCCGTTTCTTTTGATAGTCACGCTTCTTTTGATGGGGCAGAGACGGGAAAGCGCTATAATAGGAAAATTGAGCATCTATCCATTTATATACATCTAAAGCCTCTCCCATCATTAAATTCCTAGTAGAAATTTTTCTTAGGTTTTTTTCGGAAAGTTGTTGGTTGATCTCTTTGATAACTTTATTTAGTTGAGACATTTCGACCTCTTAGAAAGGGGAGCAAAGCCCCCCTGTTAATAATTAGGCTGTGATCAGCTTCCTAGCTTTTTTCAGAGCCCTGTTTCGAATGTTCGCCCCTTCACCGTACCAATTCACAGAGGCTCTTGTCGTAGGGTCTTTTTTCTCGCCTCCCCGCAAATGTGCTGTGTAATGAGTTGCTGCTTGGTAAGCATGAAACACTGTCCCTCGCTTGTCTGCAGGAAGGTTGAAAGCCTCCCACTCATACGCCTCAAACATTTGTTCGATTGCTCTTGAGCCTGACTTCAAAGCCTCTTCCATAGCCTCATCATCAGCCTTGATCTCATTGGGATCTCTGTAAGGCTTCCTCAGAGAATGTCTGAAGTAGTTCTCAAGGCTCTTGTAATCAAAAGGCTTGTCTGCCATCACCTTCAGCATCTCCTCAGTAATCTTTAGCCCTTTTGCAGCTTGTGCAGTAATTTCTCTAACATCTGCAATAGCTTCATGAACTCCTGCTTTGTGAATAATTTTCACATGATAGTTTTGGCCTGTTTCTTCAGCCCATCCAAGAGTGTTATTACAAACTACCCTGATCGTTGTGGGCATGATTTTGACTGCATGCTCTCCATCATGACCTGAAGAAAAAAGGAAGTAAGGCTCAACAATATCATTTTGGATTGGCTCAATTGGGTCTAAGTTCATCTTACAGAGAACCCAAACCCTTGAGCCACCAAACAACACTCCTGCCGTTTCATAAGTAGCGATCCCTTCCTCTACAAACTTATCAAAGAAATCAAACGCCACCTCATTTTGGACAGGGACATAGCTGTCAGAAAGCCCTTTCCCGTAAATTGTGTTGTCGTCTGCCCTGACAACAAAATTGGCGTTTGGGACTTTCTCCCAATTGCCATCTACCTGCATAGCTGAAGCTCTCAATTCGACTTTATAATTCAGCCTTGGGTTGGCTTTCAAATCCTCAGTTGTGAACCCTTCAGGCATATGCTCCCCTAGTCCATGCCAAGGACGAGAGCCTGTGTAAACCATGTCTTTTACATTTCCTAATTCATGAGCCATTTTTGTTTCCTCAATTAAAGTTACTCATTGAAACACTCAGAATTGAGTGCTTCAGTAGTTCTTCAAAAGTAAGGAGAGGGAGGGGAGCGACTGAGGCATACTTCTTCAGCACTGCTTTGGACTGTCTAGACTCAATCAGCCACTTGGTGAAAGCTGATGTCTGCAGAGCCTTCGCCCTTACCCCTCCTTTTTTATTCAGTCCTCTTCGAAAGGATTTTCTAAAGAATCCAAGTAGTCATTCAGTGACCTGTCATTTAATAAATCTGAGAGGTAACTTTGCTCTCCTAATGATTGCTCTTGTTCAAAATACTCGTACATTTTTTAATCTCTTGTTAAAGTTTAGGGGAGCGGAAGCCCCCCGAAAAGTTAGCCAACCATTTTTGAACCTGCCCAAACTCTTCCATCTGTGCCAATCATTTCAATAGGCCCAACAGTCTTTTTGGTTGTTCTGTAATCTTCCAATTTTGTCTCTTCAGCAGGAAGCCAAGTATAAACCCCGTTGATTTCTGTTGCCTTTCTCCCTGAATATTCGGGATGAATTGAAACCCCATAATCATAGCCAAGTCTTAGCTGAGAAAGCTGAGACATCATTGTTTTGGGCGAAAGGTCAGGGAAGTTTTTCTTGCCCCCGTCAAACAGTTCCTCTCTTGTTGCTCCTTCAGGTCGATCAATCAACTCAGCCCAAAATGCTCTCAGTGCTGAACTGCCATTAACCTTGGACTGTGTCTTCTTCCCACCTCTTGGGTTGATAGGCTTGACTGAAATCTTCAGCTTCCCATCTTGATCAACACACCCTTTCAGTAGCTCAAGGAGATCATTGCAAATTTTCTCAGCAGGGACAGGCATTTCATGCTGATTACACATCAACAAAAATTCTAAGTGCTTCTCAATCTTGGTGCAGTTAGAAGCGAGGGCTTGAACAGCTTCCATTGCTGCAATCTTTTCTTCCTTCATTGCGTCATGTGCTGCAATCTCTGCTTCCTTCTCTGCCTCAACCTGTTGTGAAACTGCAGGGGCTACAACTTCCAATTTTGCTGCAGGCTTCTTTGTGGTGGTTGGCTTTTTCGGGGCTGCAGCTTTCGCCTTAACTCCCGCTGAAACTTTCTCAACAGCCTTCTTTGCTGCTGAAGTGGTTGGCTTCTTTGTGGTTGCTGTTGCTGTTGCAGGCATTGTATTCCTCTTAATAGGTTGCTTGTGAACCCCCCTCACTAAATTGCAAAGGGAATTCATCAGCAACCCCCGCAGGGGTTGGATCTTCAGTTTAACCGTATCTCACCTCATTGAAGAGACCCAACTGAAAGATCGTATCAGCGTCTTCAGCGTCATGGTCTTCGAATGAACGGCAGCGCAGAGGATTGTTAAAGTATAACTCAAACCCCTTTATAAGAGTCTCTACTGTCATTTCCCACTTTGTGTCAGCATCTTCTACATCACAGATCGTTGCAGTCTCGCCTGCAATCAGCCCATGAGCAAATTTCTCGCTGAAAGATCGACCACCATGCTTACCAAGCCACTGATTTTCTTCATCATCACAGTCCATCCAATAATCAACACCTCCTTCTATTGCTGTGATTACTGTATCAATAATGTTTTTCTCTGTGATTATCATTGGGAATGACCAAGTTTTTTCGCTCATTTCAGTACCTCAAAAAGTTGAATGACTTAGGAGACAAACTCGTTATTGAGTTAATCTCGACAGCCATTCGGCTGTGACTTACGCAATGCAAAAAAGCTAATATCATCCATGACACTCTTTCTTATCGCTACCCCCTGATTTTCTCAGTGAGGAAGTCTTTCTTAACAGCACTCGTTCAAGTCTTCGTTCTCTAATTACCTTTTCAGGTCAG
>NZFK01000028.1 GCA_002690645.1 Rickettsiales bacterium | reverse complement strand
TAATTTCGTCAGCTAAAATTAAGTTTGAAAAAATCGGGCCTAATTTTGGGGAAAACTGTTGCTTTGCTTGATTGTAAATAACAGTCCCAATAATATCAGATGGCAATAAATCTGGCGTAAACTGAATTCTATTAAAGGATAATGAAGCAACATCAGAAAGTGTTTTTATAGCCATCGTTTTTGCAAGTCCAGGGACCCCTTCTAACAAAACATGACCTTCGGCTAAAACCCCAATCAATAATCGTTCCAGAACATATTGCTGCCCAACGATTACAGTTTGTATCTCTTTAATAACTTCTTGAATAAATTTTGATTCTTTTTCAACAGTAGCGTTTATTTTCGTTAACACTTCAGACACAAAAATCCTCCTAAATATAATGAATTCATATGATAATATACAGGATTTATTAGCTTAATTCTAGTTTTAGATAGTATCTTCATTAACTAATGACGTATGGAACTGATTAAAAAAGGCTTTAATATGAGGATGTTCAAGGCAAATGGTTTTTTCGTGCGAGCATTGATTTTATATTTATTTTTAAGATTAATTTTATTTTTTGATCAGATATAAAAGCAATAGACCCTTTTTAAGAGATATTATCTTAGATAAATGCAAAATTACCATTGAATTTAAGCGTTTGTAAAACATCAACTTGAGAAAGTTACAATCAAAAGATAAAATTAGATGCATGAAAAAAATTGCGTTAATAGTTGCCCATGATTTAAATAAAGGAATTGGGAAAGACAATGATTTAGTTTGGCATTGTCCTGAAGATATGGCTCACTTCAAATCAATTACAACAAAAACTTTATCTTCTAATAAAAAAAATCTAGTGTTAATGGGCCGAAAAACATGGGAATCTATTCCAGAAAAATTTAAACCTCTACCCAATCGAATCAATATGGTGTTAACCAGAGATAAAAATGCATTTTTTCACCCAGATGTAATTGTGGTTAATTCTATAGAGAATGCGTTAGAAACCTACGATAGATTATATTCAAGTGGAGCAGTGGAAGCTTTTTATTGTATCGGAGGAAGTCAGTTGTATAAGACAATGATCTCTAGCCCTAGTGTCACGCAATTACACATCACGTTAATTCACTCATCGTTTGACGTAGATTGTTATTTTCCAGAGTATAAGCAGCATTATCAGATCCAAACTAAAGGTGATATCTTAGAGTCTAAATCAGTAAAATACCAGTTTTTCACGTACTCAAAAAGTACACAAAATTAGGCTGTGGCTATTTTCTGTGACAAATAATAATGAATGATTTGATTTGTAGAGGTTAAATCTAATTTAGTTAATATTCTTCGTCTATAAGTAGATACAGTTTTTGTGTTAATAAAAAGCTTTTTAGCTATTTCAACTAGTGTGTTTCCTTCTCCAATAAGCTGAAACACCTCATATTCTCGCTGGCTAAGTTTGGAAGTAATTGCTTTTTCCTGATTTAAATATTGCTGTGAAAGAAGTGTTGTTAACTCTTCTGTAAAATAGCGTTTCCCAGTACAAATTAATTTAATGGCCTTTATAAGTTCAGAAGCTGGTTTATCTTTTGTAAGATAACCAGAAATATTATATTTTAAACATGCAAGTCCATACATGGACTCCTGATGCATGGTATAAACTAAAACGGGTGTTTCAGGAAATTTATGTTTAAGGAGCTCTAGTTGCGAAAGATCGCAGCCATTTTCAAGGTCTAAATCTTGAATGATAATGTCTATATTATGATTCAAAGGTTGATTAAGTAGGCTAGAATTAGATGAAAACTCATATACAACCTTAAAATGATCAGTGCTATTAAGGATATTGCAAATACCTTTTCGAACGATTTCATGGTCATCAATAATACAAATATTTTTTTTCATGACTTTACGGGCAAGGAGACAGCAATCTCAGTTCCTGGGAGTGGAGAGTTTTCTAGTATTTTAAAACTGCCATGAAGCAGCGAAATACGATGCTTGATACCTATCAGTCCCGTTGATGGCGTATAATTATCTAGTCCTGTCCCATTATCTTTTATGGAGAGAAAAATCGTTCCTTTAATTAAAGACAATGAGGCAAAAATTTTTGATGCATTAGAGTGTCGAATCACATTGGTTAAAGCTTCTTGAAAAGTGCGAAATAATGCTAGTTTTTTATCGTTTGAGATCATATGATCTTTAAAATTGTTTAATGATAAATCTAACTCAATATTTTTTGGCAAGATTTCATCCGCATGAGACTTTAAAACAGAATCAAAGGGAATCTCATTGATTTGAGGAGGATGAATATACTTAGAGATTTCTCTTATTTTCTGCAATGACATTTGAACTAAATCTGCGGCATGTTTGGCAATATTTTGAGTGGGAAACTTTGAGTTTAAATGAGCGATTTCTAAATTAAGCGCAGTTAAGTATTGTCCTAAATCATTATGAATGAATTGTGAAATATTTTGTCTTTCATTTTCTTGGGTGTAAATAAGCTGTTCCGTTATCTGTTTTAATTGATTTGATTTTTCTGCAAGTATAATGTTGCAATTATTTGTTTCCATTTGGTGCTTTTTTATAATATCGGTTTGGGCTTGATACTTTTCAATTAAGAATGTGATTTCATTTAAGCTAGTTTTACTTTGAGTATAGTTTATTTTTCTTAGATTCTTCATTAGATCATGCTTGAATCTTATAAAGAGGAAAAGCCCAATTAAGCATAAAGAAGAAACAAATAAAAACGAAATAAGAATAAATTTTTGGAAATGTGATTTGATATCGTTTTGATTTAATTCAGATAATAAAATTAATTCTCTTTGCAATTGATCTTGGTCTGTTTGAAAATAATTAATTAGCGTATTGCGATTATCAAAATTTATTTTTGAGCTTTGATATAAAAACTGGTCAGTTCGAAAAGAAAGGGTGCTTATTTTTGTCTGAATATTGTAAAGTTCACGGATTATTAAAATTTCTTGATTATTTGATAAATTATTAAACATTTCAAATTGAATTAGCAGGTTATGAATTAAATTCATTGAAATAAAATAAAGATTTTTATGTTCCTGGATCAACATATAATGATCTGAAGATATAATATTAGCGTTTAAATTATTTAAAAATTGTTGATAGTTTCTAATCGAGTTACTTAAAAGTAATAGCTGGGACGAATTNTCAATTTTTTTATTGATAAGTTTTATGTTTATAACGCTATAAGTTATGCNAAATANAGNTACTANTAAAATTATAAATGTAAATAATNTNGNTAAAATAGNAAGTTGTTTTTTGTAGGATAATTTAAAGATATTCATTTTTTAATGTGNAAAATATTANTTAANACGTTTTCATCTACNGTAANNTTATTATCATTATGTAAAATAGTATTAATTTTGATAATGGTATCTTTAAGGTATCCNGGATGATTTTTNGTTCCAAAGGCATATTTNTTTTCATTTTCATTTGCGATATAGATATTTGAGCGAATATGATCCACGTAATCCGAATTCTTATANATAGNNTTTTTTAATTTTTTGAANGGAAGNTCTTTAGATGTCAAATTAAACCAATTTTTTTGTATGCTTTTTACTAACATAGGATGGTCATCTGCAACTTTTTTCCTTAAAATCACAACATCACATATNTCACGCGGAATTTCTTTAGATGAAAAGACAATATTTAAATCGTTAGTATATTTATTTAACTCGTAGATATAAGGGTCATATAAACTAATTGCATCTAAATTTTTATTTTTAAACTCGGAAATCAAGTCAAATAATTGATACTCTTTGATAAAAATTTTATCTTCAGAAATTCCAGCTTTTTTCAAAGCTCTTAATAACGTAAAGTAAGAAACCGTGTTTTTTTCTATTCCCACAGTTTTACCTTCGAGATGGTCAAGGAATTGTATGTTTTTTTGGCTTATAATTGCATCTCCTCCTGTTGTATAATCTAAGAGTAAGACAATCGAAAGCTGATCTTCAATTTTAGAGCTTATATACAAAGCCTCAAATAGCGTTATCGTAGCAATATCAATTTCATTATTAATAAANGAGTCAACAATGTTTTGATAATTATTAAAATGACTAAATTTAAGATTATATTTAGAAAAAATATTCAGTGAAGGCTGTGAATATTCAAATAGATCCCATGCGGGCCAATCAGATTTTCCCACAACAAATGTTTTTTTTATCAATATATTATATGTGAAAAAAATGACAAAAATGAAAATAAATNCTGCTAANATAATTTTTTTTGACATNANAGAAAAATTAATACAAAAATGACAAAAATTCAATGAGGCATTTAANGTTTGTANTCTTTTGGATTACACGATCTATCAAGTTTGTCTTATTTTATTTTCAAATAACTCTGTTTATTATTNTNAAAATAATTTCTTAAAGGNTAAAGTTGTGTCANAAGTANTAAANAAAAATATAAATGAAAATATTAAGANCGAGCCCATTAGTATTGATTTTAATGAGGTTAANTTTTTAACTTCTAACACACTATTTTCATCGTTNGATATGGACGGAGATTCCAAAATTGTCAAAAAAGACATNCTCGAATCTTTAAATTCTAGAGGAATNTTAAACGATGACCCACGAATAAAAGAAACAATTGAGAATCTTAAAAAGTTAAACGATAACGATTCCATAACCCCTACATCATTTAATGAGTTAATTTCTAAAAACATTACCTTAATAGAAAGGGCCTTAAAGGGTGACTTAATAATTCCAGACTTTAGTTCTTTTTCATCCATTATTAATACTATCTACGAATCATGTAAATCAAATATGAATGGCAAAGTTGCCGATTACATTCCTCAACTTGCAAGAGTAAGCCCAGAAAATTATGCAATATCTATTTGTACTGTTGATGGGCAAAGATTAAANATAGGAAATACTGATTTGCCTTATTGTGTACAATCNACATGCAAGCCAATTAATTACTGCATTGCATTAGAAGATTCGGGAGTTTTAACAACACATAAGCATGTTGGANGAGAGCCCAGTGGGAGAGGGTTTAACGAGTTAACTCTTAATAAAGACGGNCGTCCTCATAATCCTATGATTAATGCTGGAGCAATCATGACAAGCTCTTTAATTAACCCAGAAATGAATGTGTCTGATCGTTTTGANCATGTATTGGATAAATGGGAAATGTTAACAGGAGGCAGACGGCCAGGCTTTAATAATGCAGTTTACTTATCTGAAAAACAAACAGCGGATCGTAACTTCGCTTTAGGCTATTTTATGAAAGAAAATAAGGCTTTCCCAGNAAATACAAATTTACATGAAATTCTTGAATTTTATTTTCAATGTTGCTCAATTGAAATTAATTGTTCCGACCATGCTATTTTGGCAAGCACCTTAGCAAACGCGGGAATTTGTCCAATNACACGAAAAAGAGTTTTTTCAGCAGAAANTACAAAAAATTGTCTATCATTAATGTATTCATGTGGAATGTATGACTTNTCAGGTGAGTTTGCATTTAGCGTAGGNCTTCCTGCAAAAAGTGGAGTTTCAGGTTCGTTAGTTTTGATTGTTCCTGGGGTATGCGGTATTACTATTTGGTCNCCTAATTTAGATGAATATGGAAACTCTGTAAAAGCTGTANANTTTGCACAAAAATTAGTGCGAAATTTTAATTTTCATAATTATGATAATCTTGTTGAAAATCTCGAAAAAAAAGACCCNCGATTACAAAAAAATGAAGAAAAATTAAAAGGTGTTATGGCCGTCAACTTTGCTGTTAGTCAAGGTGATTTAAATGAAATTAAAAGTTTAGAAGCAAAGGGAATAAATCTTAATGAATCGGATTATGACGGACGAACNCCAATACACTTAGCNGCATCAGAAGGGCATTTAAAAATTATCGAATATTTTATTTCAAAAGGTTTAGANCTAGACCCTAAAGATCGCTGGGGAGGNACTCCTCTNGATGACGCTAAAAGACACTCTCATGAATCCGTTTCCCTTTTATTAGAACAAAATTTAAAGGAGGTGATAANGTGAANGATGTAATGGCCTTATGTTGGGCAGCATANCAAGGNGANTTAGANGAAATNCAAAGNTTAGTNGCNTGTGGNGTNAATTTAAANGAGGCNGATTACGATGGTAGAACATGCATCCATTTAGCTGCATCTGAAGGTAAGCTAGACGTTGTTAAGTTTTTAATAGGACAAAAANTTAATATGTTTCCAAAAGATCGNTGGGGAGGGACCCCNCTTGATGATGCAATGAGACATGGNCATNCNGAAATAATAAAAATTTTAAAAACTAAGGAGGAAAATAATGAATGAAAAATTTGCAGAATATATATGGTTGGATGGTGCTGTTCCAACAAAAACANTAAGATCAAAAACAAGAATTATCGAAGTNAAAGAAGAGGTCTCTCTAGATANTTTTCCAGATTGGGGATTTGATGGNTCNTCAACTAATCAAGCTTCAGGAGATAACTCNGACTGNATTTTACGCCCTGTAAGTTTTGTAAAAGATCCTTTAAGAGGTGAAGGTAACTTTTTAGTCATGTGTGAAGTGTTTGATCGTGAAGGAAACCCTCATTCAACAAATTCACGCTCTATCTTAAGACAAGTTTTACAAGCAGGAGCAGCGGAGCAAGATCCTTTATTTGGTTTTGAACAAGAATATACATTGTTTCAANANGANNANCCTTTAGGCTGGCCTAAAAACGGATTCCCAGAACCACAAGGACCTTTTTATTGTGGTGTTGGTGCTGGAAGAGTTAATGGTAGACAATTGGTTGAAGCGCATCAAAAAGCATGTGTCGATGCTGGTTTACTATTTTATGGGGTGAATGCAGAAGTAATGTTAGGTCAATGGGAATTTCAAATTGGATATCGTGGATTTGATGAGCCTGCCGACGCATTATTAACAACNGACCATTTATGGTTTGCAAATTGGTTATTACANCGTTTAGGTGAAGACTATGGAATTTCNGTATCTTATGAAAATAAGCCAATAAAAGGAGACTGGAANGGNGCAGGNTGCCATACAAATTTTTCTACAAAAGATATGCGTAATAAAAATGTTGGAAAACAGGCTGTTGAAAGAGCTATCTTAAATCTTGAGAAAAATCATCAAGATCATGTAAATGTTTATGGTCATGCGTTGGATGAAAGACTTACNGGAGACCATGAAACATGTTCAATTAATCAATTTAAATCTGGGGAGTCAGACAGAGGNGCTTCTATAAGAATTCCAATAGCAACATCTGAAAAAGGGTACGGATATTTAGAAGATCGTCGNCCAGGGGCAAATTCTGATCCTTATTTAGTTGCNGCAAGAATTCTAACTTCAGTTTGTGAATTAGATAGCTCTCTAATGAAAGTTTCTAGTAAAGAATTAACAAAAAGTTAAAAANACNCAAACGTTAATCTAAGTTTAGTTTATTCTAAAGTTAAAACCATGGCACATTCCTGTGCCATGGAAGCTAAAAAATCACTCAAAATTAAATTATAAATTTTAAATGTATAAAAAGTTCAAAATGTGGGTAAGACATTGCAATGAGCAATATGAAAAACGCAACNTCATCAGTTTCCATTGCAGCAAAATGGCTAAAAAAAAGCCTAAAGCAACAGCAATTAAGCGATAGGTCTAAACATCAAAAAATTAGTAGAATAGCAGATGATCAAAACTATAGATTGCTATTAATTCACTTGTTTGACCAGGCATTTAGATCTGAAAATCCAAGAAGATTAGTTAAGCAGTTTAATTATATTACTAAAAAGTTTTCACCTGTTGAATTGTTAAGCTTTAAAGAAAACATAATTTTACTTTGCACAAAAATTATTAGTTGGGTGGCACCGTTTATAGGTATAGGAATCATTAAAAAAATAATATGGAAAATAACGGATAAAATATTATTTAAAACTAATGTAACTTCGGTAAATAAAAAAATAAAAAAAATTAAAGCTGAAAATGTGACACATTCAATAAATAATATTGGGGAAGTGGTTAGAGGTATTGATGAAGCTAAAAAAAATCTAACCAAGTATTATTTTCTAATCAAAGAGCCAAATGTTAAATCCGTCACCATAAAAGTAAGTAATATTTATCCTTATTTAGAATCTAGTAATTTTGAAATGGCAGAAAAAGAAGTCACTGCGTTACTAGAAAAANTATTTTACCAGGCAAAAAAAATACTTTTACCCTATCCTGATGGCTCTTTAGCATCAAAATTAATAATGATCGATATGGAGGATCATGACCATTTACAGCTTATCAAAAAGTGCTTTATTAACGCATTGAATAATCCTGACTTTAATAGTATTTATGCAGGCATAGCATTACAATCTTATTTACCAGAATCGTTTGCTATTCAAGCTGAAATTACAGAATGGGCTCAAAATAGAGCACTCAAATATCATACACATCCATTAAAAATAAGATTAGTTAAGGGAGCTAATTTAGAATATGAAAAAATTTATTCAGAATTGAATGGATGGGACTGCCCAACGTTTAGTTCAAAAGTTGATGTTGATGCCCAGTATAAAAAAATGATTCATTTTGCATTTGANTCAAATAATTTAGATTTTATACATCTTGGAGTAGCAACNCATAATTTATTTGATATCACCTATGCACATCATCTTATGGAGCTGAATAATATTAAANACCAAGTTTCATTCGAGTTTCTTAGAAGGGATTTCAGTTCCATTAAGAAATATTTTATCTTCGTTTAATCANCAAGTGTATTCTTATTTACCTGTAGTAAATAAAAAGTCATTTATTCATTCACTTGGCTATTTATGTAGACGATTAGATGAACATGTAGGGAAAGATCATTTTTTAAAATATTATTTAAACTTGTCTGAAGATTCAGCTGATTGGGAACGTCTTAAAAAGCAGTTTTATGACTCNATTGAGAAAATAGAGCAAATNAGTAGCCAACCAATGAATAATCAAAATAGAAATCTTAAGACAAAAGATGACAATGATATGTTAAAAAACTTTAAAAATACACCAACAACAAAATGGTCGATTGAAAAAAATCAAGAATGGTCAAAAAATATTAAAAAAACATTTGATCAAATCCATCATAAAAACATAGAAAAATATTTTTTAGAATTACCTGTAGANATAAAAGCTAATGGACGGTCNATAAAACATTTTTATGATTGCTCGTCAATTTTACCGAACAAACTATACACGTGCGAATGCATTTCAGACCATGAAATGATGGGAATTATTAAATACATATCAGAAGATGTAACGTGGCAGGAAACAACCTTTAGGTTAAGATCAGGTATTTTTAAGCGAGCAGCAACAATTATTCAAGAAAAAAGAGGTCATTTAATTGCAATGCTTTCTGCCCAAATAGGAAAATCGTACAATGAGGCCGATAAAGAAGTAAGCGAGGCTATCGATTTTATAAATTATTATGCGNATTCATTTAACAAGCTAAAAAGTGANAGTAAGTTGGGCTACACTTCAAAAGGTACAGGTTTGGTAATAACNCCATGGAATTTTCCTTTAGCCATTGCCTGCAGTGGGATAGCTGCAAGTTTAATTGGAGGAAATAAGGTCTTATTTAAGCCTGCTCCAGAAGTCATCCCGATTTCATATGAATTAGCAAATATTTTTTGGGAGGCAGGAATTCCTAAATCTGCGCTAGGGTTTGTTCCTACTGAAGATAGCATTGCACTAGATGCGCTAGTGTCTCATCCCAAAGTTGACTATATCATCTTTACTGGATCAACAGAAACTGCAAAGCATATTTCAANGGTTAACCCTGCAGTTCCTCTATACGGAGAAACCGGNGGAAAAAACACAATGATTGTGACNGCCATGGCAGATAGAGATCAAGCTATNAAGCANATAATTGAATCAACATTTGGGTTTGCCGGACAAAAATGTTCAGCAACATCGTTATTAATATTAGAACATGAAGTTTATCATGACTCTGAATTTAGAGAAAAGNTATGNGATGCAATTAAAAGTATTAGGGTTGGGACTTCTTGGGATTTATCNAANTTGTATTCTATGAGAGTTCACAAATCATCAGAATTAATTAGACACGTATTATCGCCAAAGGGCAATCCAGAAACGTATTTAATTTATTCAAAAAAATCACANACAAATAGAAGTTTTTTAAAACCAACGTTACTCTGGAATGTTACAAAAGATAGTATGATTTATAANCACGAGNTATTTGCNCCCATTCTTGGAGTAATGTGTGCAAAAAATTTAAAGGATGCAGTAAAAATTGCTAANAAAACAGAATACGGGCTAACNGCAGGCTTACAAAGTCTAGATAGTCGTGAACATGATTATTGGACAGAAAATATCGAGGCAGGAAATTTATATATTAATAAACCAACAACAGGTGCGTTAGTCGGTAGACAACCTTTTGGGGGNTTTAAACTATCGTCTTTCGGCCCATCAATCAAGACAGGTGGAGAAAACTATGTAACACAGTTTTTAAAGTTTGATGCAAGCTATTTAGCAAACGATATTACACTTCCTTATGAACATCCTTTTTTAAATTTAATAAAAGTTTTGAAAGATAATATGAAAAAAGATGAAGCCAATTCAGATATTTTATGGAAACATTTATATCATTCTTCCAAAAGTTATGTGTATTATTATCTAAAAAAGTATTCGTCAAGCAGCATTACCCAAGAGCTTGCTGGAGAAAAAAATAGCTTAAGGTATCTTCCAATTGGAAATATTCTAATTCAAATCCAAGAAAGTGATAACATTATTCCTATTTTTCAAATGATTATAGCTNCGCTTATTTGTAANAATAAGGTCTATGTTAATTTTAATAATGAATCTAAGCTTAAAGAAATTCAAACTATGAATAGCCCAGTCTTAAAGAATATTTTAGATAAGTGTACTGTATCAACATTAAATATTGAGTCAANTTTTGAGTTGATCAATAAAATTGATATGGTAAGATTAATTGACATAACATTAGCAAATGCAAAGTGCTTAGATTTACTTGCACGCAAAAAAGTTTATGTGCAAAATGGTTTACCCTTATATGAAGGAAGTATTGAGTTGTTAAAGTATTTAAAAGAGCAAACCATTTCTAAAACAACACATCGTTTTGGAAGTATTATATGGGATTAAATTTAAATTGAGTGGCAAAATAAAACCACTGTTTAGAAACTTTACGTTATTATTTTTTTTACTGTGTGTAGTAGGAACCCAATCAAAATTGATCGCAAAAATTGAAGAACCCTCATATAAATTAATTCAGAAGTCAAACTCAATTGAAATTCGAGACTATCAACAAATGGTTATTATTAAAACTGATTTAAATACAAAGATGAATAATGGGTTTCGGACATTAGCTAATTATATTTTTGGTGGAAATAGTACAAACCAAAAAATAGCTATGACTGCCCCAGTCATAACAGGCGAGTTTGAAGAATCAAAGCAAGCTATGGTATTTGTATTNCCATCAGANATTGCTCTTGAATCAGCGCCTANNCCACTGAGTAATAATGTCGAAGTAGGCTCTTTTCATTTCCAAAAAGTAGCAACAATTCGTTTCAGTGGGTATGCAACGGATACNTCAATAAAAAAGCANTTAAAAAAACTTACAGAATGGCTTAAAAAAGAAAAAATTAAGCATGATGAGACACTCTTTATTGCACAATACAACGCTCCTTGGGTGTTAGGACCTCTAAGGCGCAATGANATATGGTTAAGATTGGAAAATTAGTCTGGTAGCGGGGGCAGGACTCGAACCTGCGACCTTCGGGTTATGAGCCCGACAAGCTACCACTGCTCCACCCCGCGACACTGGAGGCTTACTATAACAAGAAGCCACTGTCTTTTCAACATACAATATAAAAATTGATAAAAACAATGTCTTTTTTTTTACTTTTTTTTTATACTATTTAAACATGTTACCAGAAATTAAAACAAATACAGAAACTGAGTCATTAACGTTTCCTTCATATGAAGGCTTTACGGCTATATTAAAATTAGATTTTAAGAGTTGTATGTTGTTAAACAATATGAATATGGCTTTAAGCGCAAGTTTAATATTTCGTAAAGTTATTCAAGAAATGTTAGTCGAAACAATAGATGAAATTGAAAAAAAACCAATTAATGAGTTGTTAGATATCCAGCAACAGTTAGATTCTGTAGTAATTAGAACAAAAGGAAATACAAAAAATGATTTAAATGCCATTCTAATATACACAGGAAAGTGTTTTGCAGAATGCTTATTAAGAGGGATTTTAATAAATGGAGCTATTTCATATGGGAAAATCATTTTAGATCAAGATACAAAGCAGTTTGAATCAAAATCACTTATATTAGCTCAACAAATATTAGAGGAGACATATTGGTTTGGAATTACTATTGAAGATAGTCTTGCATATTTTTATGATAATAGAGAGCAATTTGATTCTGAACTTCAAAACATATGTTACAAGCAAATTCATATCGTACGGCCCTATGATATCCCCTACCGTGGATTTTCATTGAAATCGTCTATAAAAAATAGTCATTATGTATTGGCATGGCCATTAATGATAGATAACTATCAGATGCGCTTTAAAGCATTATCATCTGACCAGTTTTTTCAAGATTTTTCCCATGTTTATGGCCCGTATTCACTTTGCCCTCATTTTTTTAAGCACCGTTTCTTACATACTTACGATTTTTTACAGCATAGTATTGTATAAACAAAAAAAACTTTAATTCTATTTAAAACGTTTTAAAACACATAGTTCTGGGTAAATCCTATACTATGAAGAAAAATAAATTTAAAACAGTAGATATTACTGTGCAGGTGCAAGACGCGCAGAGCGAGATTACCAAAAATATCTCCCCACCTACTCAAACCACTACTCAAACAGCACTTAAAAAAACCGAATCAGCCGAAGGCCCAGTATCAAAAGAGAAATTAGTAGCATTTCGTAACGTCATTACAACCTTTATTAAAAATACAGCCCCCTTGGTAAAAGCTAGTTTGATTAAAGAACGTGTGGGCTATAGCGTATGCTTTTCTAAAAAAGAAGTAGAATTAACACTTTTTTCAGATAATACGTTAGCGAGCACTAAATCATATTTATTTAACTTAGAAAAACTTAGATTAACAAATAAAAGAACGGCCAAGGAAGAGCCTCATTTTATCATGCCTTTTTTAAAGAAGGTTAAACAAAGCTTTGACGATATTCATGCAAAAAAAACCAAACTGGAGTTTAAGTAATGGCTAGTATTGATAGTCCTAGAGGTCCTATTCCTGGCATAAGGTTTGATGAAAAACAGCAAAAACTAATGAAAACTGTATGTGAGTTTGCCCTTAAAGCTTCGAATGAGATGGGTGAAGTAATTACTAATGGCCAAGATTCTCCAAGAGGCGTTAATCATAATTTTGAAGCGGCAATTAAAGATGCGGGGCTAGAAGAAGCTTGGAATAAACTTGAACTTAACTTAATTCCAATAAGAGACAAAAAGGGTAATGGAACAGCTGCAGAGTTAGGAGCTAAGATTGCTAATGAACGAGCATCCAGCGGACTGAAAGGTGCTGCTATAACTGTAGGACAAAGTTTGGGCTATAATACAAAATCTGCTGATACAACTGCAGGTAAACTTCTTTCCCTTGCAGAAGAGTTAGAAAAAAATAACTCTGTCTACAATGACAATGAACTCAAACAATTACATTTAAAAATTGAAGATACACTTGAGAGTTACAGAAAAGAAACATCAAATAAAGTTAAAACCCAAGAGAAGGCTGATAAATATATAAGTAGATTAGAAATATTTGAAAAATATTTTCAAGCTATCACCGGACGAACAGACGGAGAGATAGAGGCCGTTTTAGATATGACCCATGTGAATCAGGAAAGTATTATAGACGCAAGAGCGGAAAGAAAAGCCCAAATAAAGGCATTAGCTGAAGGTGATATAAAAGAAAACGCAGAAGAAATTAATACATTCGAATTTAATCAATCAAGTACAAAACAATCTCTTGAAAAAGAAATGAGTAGATTTCAATTACATACATACGATGATATAAAAATTCTTTTAAAAAAATGTAAAGAATCTAAGCATCCAGATAAAACACAGCTTTTTTTAGATAAAATCAATGCAGAAGTAGCACCTGTTTTAACAAGCGAAATGGATGCTTTAGAGTTTTTAAGTATGAAATTATGTTATTTAGATTTAAAAGTAGGGGATAAATTAAACCTTAATATAGCTAAGAATACATCCCCGTCCGATATGAGCTATGCCAATAGCTATACAGTAACAGATTTAGTAAATGTTGATGGGATAAATTGTACTATTTTTGAGCCAGAAGAGGGTCAAGCTGATTGTGCTCCTTTAGTTGTTTTTAGGGGAACATCGCCCGGAAAAGGGGATGTAACTGCGAATGAAAGAGGTGTTGGAACAGGAATCGCCGCTGATCTTGATGCAAATGGGGTAGGCTATCAAGAATTTCAAACAAATTTAACAGCCCCCAACGAAACAAATCTAAAAACTAAAGTTGAAGAGCTTGCTAAAAAATATCCAAATAGTCAAATAGTTGTAATGGGCCATAGTTTAGGAGGAGCAATGGCATCGCGTTTAGTTTGTGAAAGCGAACAGGATATTCAGGACAAGATGCAGTTAAGAACATATCAGTCACCAGCAATTGATAGCAATACAGCGCAAAAATACAAAGGAGATGGGGAAAACGTTATGCATAGCGTAACAATGGGAGACTTGGTAACGCAAGGAGGCGGCAGTGCACATGTAAAAGGAAAGACATTATATCGCAAAGGTGATGGAATGGGGTATGGTGCGAGACATACAGACCCATTAGGAACAATGGAAGCTTTAAAAGGGGACCCTCCCCAATCATTTGGAGGTTCTGCAGTTAAAGAGCGCGGCGTCTATGCATCAGAAGCGGGGCGTAGAGTTGCTGGTGCTTTATTCGGCAATTATGTTCCTACTTAACCAACTGCTGATTAATTCTCCTCGAGTTCATATGACAAATCGCAATCGCTAATCCGTCAGCCGCATCGTCTGGTTTGGGCTTATGATCCAAATTAAGCAATTTTTGGACCATGTATTGCACTTGTTGTTTGTCTGCACCACCATAACCCGATACGGCCAATTTAATGGCATTGGGTTTATAGGAGACGTTGGGAATGCCTGCCTGTTCTGTGGTAACGACGAGTACCCCTCTAGCTTGGGCAACTGCCAGAGCTGTTTTTTTGTTTGAGCTAAAAAAAAGTTCTTCGATGGCAACTTCATCAATGGTGTATGTCTGAAACAGTTGCTTTGTCATATCCGCTAATTGTTTTAAGCGTGTTGGGAATGGGGTGTCTGGTTTGGTTAGAAAAACGCCATAATCAATTAATTTAGCTTTTGAGCCCAGCACTTCAATAATGCCATACCCTGTTGTTGCTAGGCCTGGATCAAGGCCTAAAATAATCATGAAATTATGATGTCAGTCGCCCAAATTGAAAGGGTATCGCCAGGTTTAACCATGCTTCTAAAGACAATACGATTAGTTTTGATGATATCCGCTTGATTTCCAATACCGTCAACATTAATCCAGGCTTTACATTCTACCTTTTTAAATTCAGCGATTACAACATTGTCTTGATTCGCAATAACAGCATTGCAGCTAATTCGACATTCTCCATCTTTTTCTTGAGCTTCCAAAAAAGCCGTTAATGCATCTGCAACGCTCATCCATTGCATCACACCCATCATGACTGGATTACCAGGAAAGTGCCCTTTGTTAAGAGGATGATCTGTAGGGTAAGTATAATTTACAATGCAGCTTGAATCAGATAAAACAGAAATCGTATTTGCAATAACCATATCGACTTGTTTAGGGTAAGTAGATTTATTAAGTGGAATCACATCTTTTTGTGAAGGAAGTTCAATAGTTTTTTTTGTCGCAGAATCACCTTCTTGCTCAGACTCTTGCATAAAGTACGCTGTCATAGAACCTGTAGCAGCAATTTGTCCTGATTCTGTTTTTAAGTCCCCTTTATATTTTAAAAAACCTTTCTTTTCTGATAGTTTTTCAACAAAACCTTTATTGGTTTGACCTACGGGGAGCTCTGAAAATTTTTCAAATTGACTAATTCCTGTAAAAAAAACAACTTGGCCTTCTTCAACTTTACCTGAACAAGTTATGGCTGCTAAGGCCATAATTTCCATAAAAATAGGAGTCATAATAACTTTTTCTTTAAATTTTCGTTCAGTTAAAAAAATGTCTCTACCCAATGGGTCATTATCCGTGATGCAAAGTTCTAAATCACCTTTCCCATTATCAAGTTCTTCTACTAAAATGCGGTCAAGCAATATATTTTCATAACGGTGTATAATATGTTCCTTAATTTTTTCCTGATCAATAACGATGCTCATTTCTTTTTTAACTCCTCTCGTAATCGTTTAATTGCTTTAGCTAACAAACGTGATATGTGCATTTGAGATAACTCCATCCGTTCAGCTATCTCACTTTGTGATAATCCACCAAAAAATCGTAAGTAAACAATACGTCGTTGACGGGTAGAAAGCTTTAAGATGCCCTGTTTAAGCGTTTCTTTGTTCAGCAAGACATCCTCTTTATCTGCAGTCCCTATTTTATCAACCAACGTTGAACCGCTAGAGTTACTACTGTCAGTAAACGTAGGGGAATCTAGTGAAATAATTCGTGAATTCTGACCGGCCTCCATCGCCTCAAGAATTTTTTCTTCGCTAACCTCAAGTTTATCTGCAAGATATTGAATTGTTGGATTAAACCCTTCTTGTTGACAAAGAGCAAGTTCATTTTTAATTTTAGAGTACAGTTCTTGAATTTTTCGCGGTATTTTAACAAGCTTACACTTATCTCTAAAGTAGTGTTTAATTTCACCAATGATATTTGGTGTAGCAAAAGTAGAAAAATCTGTTTCGCGAGTAACATCAAATCGATCTAAAGCTTTAAAAACAGCAATTGAACCAACTTGAACTAGATCATCTATATCATTGACATTAAAAGCAAGCTTTCGAGCGATATAATGGATTAACGGTTTGTAGTTTTTAAGAATTTGTTCTTTTAAAGCTACATTTTTAGTTTCACAATACTCAACAACTAGCGGGTCGATTTTTACTCCCAAATCACGGTCCTAATCCCTTTAATTTGAATTAGAATAATACCACAGCTACTGGTATAATTTCAAACTGTATGTACCAATTTGATTCTAGAAAGATTAAACCTGGAGATATCTTTATTTGCCTACCAGGAGGCGAACCATATATAAAAGAGGCCAAAAAAAAATGGCGCTATAGACGTTGTCCCAATGACAAGATATGAAATGGCAAAGCTTGCCCGAACAAAATTTAACAACCCTTCAGGCAAACTCAAAGTAGTTGGAATAACAGGAACAAATGGAAAAACCTCAGTATCACATTTTGTTTATCAAGCACTTACATTATTGGGTGAAAATAGTTTTGTTTTAGGCACTTTAAATTCAAATTTAACAACGCCAGAGTCTTTAGATACTGTTCGTTTAATGTCTGATCATTTAAATAAAAAGGGAACCCATTTTGTGATGGAAGTGTCGTCTCATGCAATTAAGCAAGGACGAGTAGCTGAAATTGATTTTTCTATACGTTGTTTAACCAATATCACCCAAGATCATTTAGATTACCATGGTAATTTTGAAGATTACGAACAAACTAAGCTCAGTTTTTTACACGCAAAACCAGGTGTATCAATTGGACCTTCTGATTTTTCTGAAATTAAAATACCCGAAAATAGCAATCTTTTAGGCGAATTTAATAAGCAAAATTTACAAGCAACAAAAGCTATTCTATTAGAATTAGGGTATTCAGAAAAAAAAGCAAATAAAGTACTTTCTGAGGTCAAGTCGCCCCCTGGACGGTTTGAGATCATTGAAGGAGCTCAGCCTTTCACAGTTGTTGTAGATTATGCCCATACTCCCGATAGTTTACGCTCAGTGTTAAACACGGCGCGACAATGTTTGCCAAGCAAAAAAGCGAGGTTATTATGCTTGTTTGGATGTGGAGGGGTTTG
>NZFK01000027.1 GCA_002690645.1 Rickettsiales bacterium | reverse complement strand
GTTGATATCGCATTACATATCCCATGGGACTTTATAAATTAGAAATATAGTATGAACGCAAAAGGTACAAGATATAGCCAAAGTGAGATAAAAAAAATTGCTAGCATGTATACTTCAGGTAATTCTATTTATAAAATTTGTAAGTCACTTAACCGAAGTGAAACATCAGTCAAAAACCATCTAAAGAAAGTTCGGATCTTTTATTACAGATTAAAGAAAAAGCAACACTATTGAAATCTCTTTCACAAGCTTTGGCAGGAAGACAAATTTTAGATGATCAAGGCTGCCTTGACTCTGAATCTGAATCTATTCAACACTATAAAAAACAGTTTTTTGAAAATCCTATTTTTGGTGGTAATAACCCAGTTACTAATGCAAAATTATATTTAACACATAAAGGTTGGATAAATACGTCTTCTGTTAATTTGGGTAAAAAATTTAAAACTGAGTTAATGCTACTTGAAAAGCTTGAAAAAGATTATTATAACCTTATTAGTACAAATAATGTTGATCAATCTTTATTTGATAAACATACATTGGTTCCACTTCATTTAGCTGATACACAAGGTCGATTACCTGCAGAAGATGTTGAGGCAGCGATGATTGATCTTTTAAAGCATAATCATTTATTGAATTCTGAAAAAGTTTATTCTGATCAAGAGCTTATTGCTGTTATGCAACAAGCCTATGACAGTGATTTTAAATTTAATTGTGATAATGTTGGATCTAGCATTGCGGATATTTTAGAATATTATGAGTTATATGATTTGAATATTACCCGTCAATCTGAAGTTGTGTTAGCTAATTGGACTGACGCTAAACAAACAGTTGCTAGTATGTTATTCACAAAGATTACTAAAACACACGATCATGACCGTTGTATTAGACCTATGGCGTTAGTTGAAGATTTTGAATCTGCAAACTCGTTTACTACTAAAATGGATGATTTGCTTAAGTGGGACACTTATCGTCAATATGTCAAAGAATATGGATTTCCATGCAAAATTGCGATGAGTGATATTACTCGCGGTGAAGGAATTCCAGCTGGTAGACATACTATCGCTATGTGGCAAGATGCCGTGATGAAACTTCAGGAAAAGTATCATTTGCAATTGGATATGCAAGTTGGAATGGGGTCATCTCCACATCGTGGAAATTTTTATAATACAGCTGCTGAAAAATTACAATTTACATTAAACTTTAAGGAAAACCCCAAAGTTAACTTTGCTTACACATCACAGCCAGGAATCGGACGAGAGGTTCATTTTTCAAAAGCTAATTTGGGTAACACAATACCATCAATAGTTAGTTTAATTGAGTCTTCTTCTGATCGAGTTCAATTAGCTAATGATTTTACAACTCAATATAGTCAAATTGTTAAAGATTTTCTTGAGCCGGGAAGACAATCTTTGCAGCACGAGTTAGCTGATCCTAATTCAAATATAAATAATTTTGTTCAAACTGGCGCTAAGGAAAAAGTGGAGGCTGTATTGGCTATAAAACCTGGTTCACGTCATAAACCAACAACTGTAGACTCTAATTATACGTTTAATAGTGGTCGTGCTATAACCGTATTTGCGATAACAAAAGCTATAGGTTACCCGATTCATACTATTTTTCCTTTATCAGAATCTATTATTGAATACAAAAAAAATCATTCTGATTTATCTGAATTTAAAAATTTATATGAAACTAATTTGAATTTTAAAAAGTTGATTGATGAAATTATTGTTTGTATGGATGATTATCATTTGCCTACGATAGAATCTTTAAACCCTAATAAAGTGATTTTAGATGATTTTATTCGTCGGTATCAGACTTGTAAAGATAGTATTGAGGAGATTACAGGTAAACAGCTTTTATCACAAACTAAAACTGCTTATGATGCACGTTTAGAAGCCGAGCAATCTGGAAAATATAATTTATGGTATACGATGACAGAATATTCTAAAAACGTTTATGCCTAATTTTTTTTTTTTCTAAATAATCTTAGTATTTAAAAAATAAAAACCCCCTCAATTTTGAGGGGGTTTGTTTTGTAGCTAAGTCAAAAATGATTTACATCATTCCTGGCATGCCGCCACCCATGCCGCCCATGCCACCCATAGCTGCTGCTGGGTCTGGAGCTGCACCACCTTCTTCAGGTTTATCAGCAATTAAGACATCAGTTGTTAGTAATAAGCTTACGATTGATGCCGCGTTCTGTAACGCTGATTTTGTTACTTTTACTGGATCTACAACACCGGCTTTTATTAGATCTGCTAATTCACCCGTTCTTGCATTCCAACCTGTTGAACCACTTTCGTTTTTAACACGTTCAACAATAACAGAAGCCTCTAAATCTGAATTTGATGCGATTTGACGTAATGGAACTTCAATTGCTCTTGCAACAATCTTCATTCCAACTTGCAATTCATCTTCAGCTTTTTCGATTTCTTTTTGAAGATTAGGAATTTGTCTGATTAAGGCTGTTCCACCACCAGCAACGATTCCTTCTTCAACGGCTGCTCTTGTTGCAGATAAAGCATCTTCAACTCTATGCTTTTTCTCTTTTAGTTCAGTTTCTGTTGATGCGCCAACTTTGATTACAGCTACACCACCTGATAATTTTGCTAATCTCTCTTGCAGTTTTTCTTTATCATAAGAAGAATCACTACGTTCGATTTCAGCTTTAATTTCTTCAACTCTTGCATTGATATCAGCTTGTTGGCCTTTACCTTGTACAATTGTTGTATTATCTTTATCTGATTTTACTTTAGAAGCTTGACCCAATTGAGTTAATTCTACAGTTTCTAATGTTAACCCTTTTTCTTCCGAAATAACTTCTCCGCCCGTTAAAACAGCAATATCTTCCAACATAGCTTTTCTTCTATCGCCAAATCCAGGAGCTTTTACAGCTAAACAATTAACTGTACCTCTTAATTTGTTTACAACGATAGTAGCTAGTGCTTCACCTTCAAGGTCTTCAGCAATAACAACTAATGCTTTACCAGCTTGAACAACTTTTTCAAGAATTGGTAATAAGTCTTTAATTGCAGAAATTTTCTTATCTGTAATCAAAATAAATGGATCTTCGTAAGATGCTTCCATATGATCTTTATCTGTGATCATATAAGGAGATGCAAACCCTTTATCAAATTGCATACCTTCAACTACATCTAATTCTGTTTCGATTCCTTTTGATTCTTCAACAGTGATTACACCATCTTTTCCAACTTTTTCCATTGCATCAGAAATTAGGTCTCCGATTTCGTTATCATTATTTGCAGAAATTGTTGCAACTTGTGCAATTGCTTCTTTTGTTGCGATTGCGTTACTATTTTCTTTTAAACCTGCAATTACAGTTTTTACTGCTTGCTCGATTCCTTTTTTGATATGAATTGGGTTAGCTCCAGCTGCTACATTTTTAAGTCCTTCTTTAAAAATCGCATAGCCTAATAATGTCGCTGTTGTTGTTCCATCACCAGCAATATCATTTGTTTTGGAAGCAACTTCTTTTAATAGTTGCGCACCCATATTTTCAAATGGATCTTCTAATTCGATTTCTTTTGCAACAGTTACACCATCTTTAGTGATTGTTGGAGAACCCCATTTTTTTTCTAAAACAACATTATTTCCATTTGGACCTAATGTTGAGCCAACTGCATCGGCTACTTTTTTGATTCCTTCTGCTAATGCTTTCCATGCATCATCAGAATACTTTAATTGTTTTGCTGACATAAATATAACCTCCTAAGCTTCTTGAACAGCTAAAATATCGCTTTCTTTTAATATTACTAATTCGTTTCCATCAACTTTTAAATCAGTTCCACCGTATTTTGCATAAATAACGACATCACCTTCTTTAACGTGCATTGGAATAGTTTTTCCATCATCAGTGATTCTTCCAGTACCGATTCTTACGACTTTACCAGATTGTGGTTTTTCTTGTGCAGAATCAGGGATTAAAATTCCGGATTTTGTAGTTTGTTCAGCCGCTGTAGGTTCAACAATTACTCTATCACCTAATGGCTTATATTTTGATTGACTCATGTAAGTCCTCCTTTCGAAAATTATGTTTGTCTTATGATAGTTTATTGCTTAATTCTTAGCAATACTTTTGAAGTAAATTTAAGTTTAAAAAAAATATTTAAATTGTGTGCTTTTTGTTTATCACTTTTAAAAAAATTTAGTTTCTTGAAAAAATTGTTTTTTTGATTCACAATATGTTTTCCAATTTTAGCCGGGGTGGTGGAATTGGTAGACACGACGGACTTAAAATCCGTTGGGCTTAAACGCCCGTGCCGGTTCAAGTCCGGCCCTCGGTACCAAAATTGGCGCTATAATAAAAAATTGCGCCAGTTATTTAATTACCATTAAACGCCTTTTGCAATTTTTTCTTCTATCACCAATTTTGACTTGTTATAGCTTTGGGTATTGAAGTCGTTTCACTTTGTGAAACATCCGGGTTTGTAACGTTGTTTTGGTTTGTGAAACATCCGGGTTTGTAACGTTGTTTTGCTTTGTGAAACATCTGTGTTTGGAATTTTTTTCTTGAAGTCGTTTCACTTTGTGAAACATCCGGGTTTGTAATGTTGTTTTGGTTTGTGAAACATCTGGGATTGTAATTTTTTTTTCGAAGTCGTTTCACTTTGTGAAACATCCGGGTTTGTAACGTTGTTTTGGTTTGTGAAACATCTGGGATTGTAATTTTTTTTCTTGAAGTCGTTTCACTTTGTGAAACATCCGGGTTTGTAATGTTGTTTTGGTTTGTGAAACATCTGGGATTGGAATTTTTTTTTTTTTTTTACCTATTATTTTAATGCTTTATCTATTTGTGATTTGTTATCGTTTTTTTGTTATGATATGATTTACAAAAATTTTAAGGAAGGTATTCTTATGACACCAGCAACAGCTAATTTAATTAATTCAATTTGTTTGATTTTAATGGGAATTTGGGGGTACTTTGAAGTGTCTTCAATAACGGCTTTAATTCCAGTTGGTTTTGGTGTAGTTCTACTGATTTGTTATTTTATCTCTAATGCGAAACCTAATTTAAATAAAGTTATTGCTCATGTTGCTGTTTTGTTTACTTTAATAATATTGGGTGCTTTATTGGGCGTCAGGTTACCAAAGTCTATTGATGCTGGTGGTGTTGGTTTGTTTCGAGTTGTTGCAATGATTTCAACATCAATATTATCAATGGTATTTTTTGTAAAAAACTTTATTGATTCTAGAAAAAATAAATAATTAAATAAAAGGAGATTTTTATGATAACTACACAAACTCAAGTTGCAAAAGAACAACTTCAAAAATGGGCAAATGCCTTATTAACTCAAAATTCTGAAACCGTTAGTCAGTTGTATGCTGAAGATGCAACCTTAAAACCGACTCTAGATCCTGAACATAAGCAAAATAGAGCGGGAATTAAAGGTTATTTTGATAGCTTTTTACAAAAGGGACCTCAATGTAAACTCTTAGAAGATAATAACTTAAGAGTACGTGAATTATCGGATCACTATATTTTATTCACCGGTAAATATGAGTTTACCTTAACTCAACAAAATAATGATATTGTTGTCGCTGATTTTGTATTTTTATACCAATTAAATGCGAATCAAAATAAATGGGAAATTATTAAGCATAGTTCTTCACTATCTTTGTAGAGACCTTTTACGTTGCTAATAGTATGTTAAAATTTCATCAAGTTGGTATTAAAAGACTTTATAATGCTGCAGCCGTCCAGCAATATTCAACTAATAGCCCAAAAAATACATTAATCATTGCTAAAGAACAGTTGCAAAAATGGTCCAATGCACTACTTACGAAAAATCCAGAAATAGTAAGTAAGTTGTATGTAGAAGATGCAACATTAAAACCAACATTGGACCCTAACCATAAACATAGTAGGGCTGCTATCAAAACCTATTTTGAAAGTTTTTTGCAAAAGGGACCTCAATGTAGCCTGTTAAATGATGAAAACCAACGAGTGAAAGAATTAACTGATAAACTTCTTTTGTTTACAGGAAAATATGAGTTTTCATTAACAACACAAAATAATGAAGTTATTAAGGCTGATTTTGTGTTTTTATATCAATTTAATGAATCATTAAATGATTGGGAAATTATTAAACATAGTTCTTCTGTTTCTTCATAGTTTTTATTTTTTTTAATTTCACCATTTTATAAACTACATGGTTTGAACTCTCCGATTTATGGGTATTACATTATACCTGTATTTTTGGGGGCAGTTTGAAAAAAAATACGCAAAATCTGAATTTAGATGCCTTAAAGCAACAAAACGAAGGGCTTTCTGACTTTCAGCTTAAAAATGATTTACTTCAAAAAAACTCAGATAAACAGCATGAATTAAGTCAATATAATGAAATTAAGAGAGAGTTTAAAACACTTATTTATACTTTATTTCCTCCAAAGAAAACAACGATCAAGCTAGAAAAGAAGACCAATGAGAATAGTTTTTTTTATAAGGCAACATTTACAAAAGATCGCTTGCTCTATGCTGAATTTAATGGCCAAGACTTGAAATACGAATATAGCTTTGTTAATAACCATTTAAAAATTAATGGCCATGTTTCTGAGTTTAAGGACGTTTCTTCTTTCTTAAAAAAAATGCATTCAGTGGTGACTGATATAGCTAATCAAAGTTGTCAATTGGAGGTTTTTTAATTATGATAAATCCTCTTTCCTCTTCTTCTTCTTCTTCTTCTTCTGTTAATGCTTCCAGGAAGAACAGCTCGCTTAAACAAGAACTTACATTAAATGCAAAAGAAGTAAAGCCTCTATTGGCAGATCTAACTCAAAAATCTGAGGATATCGTTCAAGCTAAAGATAAGTCAATAGTGAGTCGGAATGTTATAGCTGCTGCTCGAGATACGGGAACGGTTCAGGGGGGGACAGCTTCTATATCTGATGGTGCGGGTGCTATTGCAACTGTAAAAGATGCAACTTCTGCAGTTGCTGCAGCCAATATTGGTGTAAGTGTAATCTCTGCGGCTACTGTCTTGGCAAAAGGTGGAGATATCTATCAACGATGGCAAGAAACAGGTACATTTTTCAGTATTGATAATACTAGAGATGCTTTTGAATTAGGTTCTGCAGCTGCTGTTACTACAACAGCTGTAGGTTCAACAATTGATGCTTTTACCGCTTGTGGTCAAGCAGCTCAAGTAGCTAGTGCGGCACCTATCGTAGGTTCTGTTGCTGCAGGTATTTCCTTAGTTAATAATTTGTATACTGCAAATAATCAACGATTAGATATTAATAAAATGAGTTCAGCTAATAAAAAACTTGATACGGAATTATCTAAGGTAGGAGAATTAGCTAATACAAAAGTCCAATTAGCTAAAACAGAAGGTGAATTAGCTAATACAGAAGGTGAATTGAAAGAAGAACAAAAAAAGTTATTTGATTTAAGTTCCACCGAATACACCACAGAGGAGTTGAAAACACAACAAAATAAGGTTACAGACCTTAAAAATAAGGTTACAGACCTTAAAAATAACGTTACAGACCTTAAAAATAACGTTACAGACCTTAAAAATAAAGTTACAGACCTTAAAAATATAGAAGCAAAATCGTCCGATTTGAAAAAAACAAAAAAAGCAATAGATATTGGTAAAAAACAGGCTATTCAAAAAAGGACTCGGACGTTTTGGAAAATTGCAGCTTCAGCTGTTATGTTAGGATTAGCTATTGCGGTGGCATCAAACCCTGTAGGTGCTGCTGTTTTGGCTTTGGGTATTACAGCAATTGCTGTTACAACACTTACAATGGGTAAAGGTATGTATGATTATACAGTAACCAAACAAGATAAAAACGTCTTTATAGAAGAAGTTAAAAACGAAATTAATAATAATAATAAAGAACTTGATGATGTAGATCAAAAACAACTTAATGAGGTAGAAAAAAAACAATTCGAGGCTGTTATAAATCACCGAGATTTTTATAAATTAATTGATGATATGCCATTGTTATTTTCTGATAATATTGAGTCTTTGTTGCCTGGAGGAACTGAAGATATAACAATGGAAATACTATGTCAACGGTTAGTAGCAAAGCATTTTGGTACTGAAGAGGCTTTAGGAAACTTAGGTTTATTAAGTGATGGCGTACCTAATGAAAAAATTAATAATCATCGTTCTAACTTTTTTAGAGGGAATGATTTATTTGGCTCAAAAAATGGATTAAATAAAGACCAATGTGAACGTTTGGGGACATATTTAATGGCGGGTATAAATAAGGCTGCTAATAATACTTATGATGTATCTACAACACGATATTTGTTAGGATAATTTAATTTTTTTCATTTTAAGTTCATGGTACACTAATAGTATTATGAAAAAGTTAACTTTATTACGAAGTAGCTTTGTGGTTTTTTTTATAGTTGTGAGTTACTTAATTTTTTTAGGTTTTATAGATAATCAAGCTAAAGAAGAGATAATTGTGGTAGATAAAGACAGTGAAAATATAGATATTTCAGTAGAAGGGTCTTGGTGTTCTTTAAGTCCTGACGAACTAAAAAAAGCTAGACAACGTTTAGATTCTGATGCTTTTCATGTTACTCAACAAGATGGTACTGAACGGCCCTTTTTAAATCCATATTGGGATCTCAAAGATGATGGGATTTATGTTGATGTTGTTTCTGGAGAGCCGTTATTTTCTTCAACACATAAATTTGACTCTGGAACTGGATGGCCTTCTTTTGATCGACCTATTAATGATGATTTAATTGAAGAACATACTGATCGTAAATTTGGAATGCAAAGAACAGAAGTTCGATCTAAATATGCTGATTCGCATTTGGGTCATGTTTTTCCTGATGGTCCACCAACAACCACTGGTTTAAGATATTGTATTAATTCGGCTTCTTTGAAATTTATTCCAAAAGAAGACTTAGCTGGAAGTGAGTACGAAAAATATTTGGTTTTGTTTGAAAAAAACTAATCTTTTAATCGTTGATTGATTGACTCAAAATGTGCGTCGAGTTGCTCGATTGTTGTTAATGTTTTGACATGTGCTTTTATGGTTTCTAGATTTTCTTTTCCATATGTTAAATGTGATGAAAACTTCATAAAGTCCATAACACTTAATGGAGATGAAAAGCGTGCAGCTTTGCCTGTAGGTAAAACATGATTAGGTCCAGCTATATAATCACCAAGTGCGACTGGAGTGTTTGGACCACAAAAAATAGAGCCAGCATGTTTGATTTTTTCTCTAAATGTATTTGCATCATCAATGATTAAGGCGAGATGTTCTGATGCAATTTCATTTAAGATATCAATAGCTTCAGTTTTTGATTTAACACGGATTAAAGATGAGTTTTTTGCAGATTCTAGAATGATATCTTTACGTTTTAATGACTTTAATTGCTTTACACATTCTTGTTGGATTGCTTTTAAAACATTTTTATCAGTAGATACAGCAACTACTGATGCATCTGGATCGTGTTCTAATTGGGCAAGAAGCTCAGCGGCTGCAAAATGTGCATATTTTAAATCTTCTATGTATACACAAACTTCTGAAGGTCCTGCAGGTTTATCGATATCGCATAAACCATAAACCATTTGCTTTGCTTGGTCTACATACATATTTCCAGGACCAACAATTTTGTCTACTTTTGGAACTGATTCAGTGCCATATGCTAAAGCAAATATTGCTTGAGCTCCCCCTGCTTTGATAATAGTATCTACATCACAGATATCGGCTGCAACTAAAATTTCTGGAGCTATGGAACCATCTTTTTGAGGAGGTGTTGTTATTATAAGTTCACTTACACCCGCTAACTTTGCTGGTATTGCATTCATTAATACTGTGGATGGATAAAGAGCACGACCCCCAGGGACATACAGTCCTGCTTTTTCAATTGCACTATATTGCATTCCATATGATATCCCATTTTCTAGATCTTCTTCCCAGTCATAGGGGCATTGATTTTGATGAAATGTAGTTATATTTTCTTTTGCAACACTTATAGCATCAACAAACTCTTTTGATACTATTTTTTTTGCTTTTTCAATTTCAGCTTCTGAAACAATGATATCGGCTAATTTTACCTGATCAAACTTTTCAGTAAAGAAAAATAAGGCTTTGTCTTTGTAGGACTTAATTTCTTTTTTGATTTCTATTAAGAGATTATAAACATTTTCTGTTTCCAAATTTTGACGATTACTTTCATCTTCAAAATATTCACTTTTTGTTTTTATTTCTATCATGTCTATAACCTAGCAGGAAAGTGTTTTTTTGTTAAGTTATTCAGGCTTATTTTTGATGCTAATTGTTTCTAATATAGATAAGAATGAAGGAAATGATGTTTGAATAGCATCAATATTATCTAATAATATTTCTACTTTTGAAGCTGTTGCCGCAATAATAGCCGACATTGCTATTCGATGGTCATAATATGTCGTAATTTCTGGTTTAATTGGTTTACATCCACCTGTTAAAATAAAGCCATCTTCAAATTCTTCGATTTGACCACCAAATTGCTCAATAAGCTCTACAGTGCTTTTAATTCGATCAGATTCTTTAACTCTAAGTTCTTCTGCATTTGTTACAATCATTTTACCTGTTGCAAACATTGCTGCAACTGCAAGAATTGGAATTTCATCGATTATAAATGGAATATCGTCAGCAGCAATTGCTATATTGGTTAGTTTTGATGATGAAACTTTAATATCTCCATAAGGCTCTATACCTTTTTGAGATGTTATTTCAATAGATGCACCCATATCTTTTAGAACTGTTAATAATCTTGCTCGAGTTGGATTTAAACCAATATTTTTTAATGTCATAACAGTGTTTTCAGTTACTAATGCTAAGATGATAAAGAAAGCGGCAGAAGAAAAATCAGCAGGGATGGCTATTGATGTAGTAAATGGATTTTTGAGTTCTTTTGAACCATCACAAAAAATTTTTTTATTGTCTATTTTTATATTTGCTCCATATGTGGATAACATTACTTCTGTATGGTCGCGGCATTTTATAGGTTCGTGTATGGCTGTTGTTCCTTCGGCAAAAAGAGATGCGAATAAAATGGCTGATTTAACTTGGGCGCTTGCTACAGGTAAAGAATAATTAATTGAAGTTAGTTTTTTTTGTTTAATATTTAAAGGTGGGTAAATATCTATTTTTTGTGCTTGTTTTTGGCCATCGATTTCTGCTCCCATTAAGGATAATGGTTCAATAATACGTTTCATTGGCCTTTTTATAATCGAATGATCACCGCTAATGGTTGATTCAAAAGGTTGTGCAGCTAAAATACCTGTGATTAGACGGATTCCAGTTCCAGAATTTCCAACATCTAGTAATGTAGTTGGTTTTTTTAGGCCATGTAAACCTACACCTACTATAGTTACTGTTTTGCTTTGTAAATTTATTTTTATGTCCACTCCAAGTGCTTTGAAAATAGTTGCTGTGTTTAAACAATCTTGAGCACATAAAAAATTATGATAGGTTGATATGTTTGATGCTAATGACCCAATAATGATGGCTCTGTGTGAAATCGATTTATCGCCAGGAATATCTTTAATTTGACATTTATTTTTGATTAAATTTGGTTTGAATTTTACTGACATTTGGTAATTTTAGCATGTTATTTAGAATCAAGACTAGTTCACAACTCTACTAACTATTTAAGTCTTTTGACACAATCTCTATCGCCTTATAAAATAGGATTATATTTTTCTAGCGGGAGTCATATATGGATTTTAAAGAGATAAAAAAATTGGTTGAGCTTGTAGAAGAAGCTCAAATTACTCATTTAGGTTTAGAAGAAGATGGGGTAAAGATTGAAATAAAAAAAGAAGTGCAAGCTCAATCCACTAGTGTTGTTATGCCAGCATCACCAACTCCGGTTGCTCAAATGGCAGCTGTAGCAGCAACACAATCAAGTGGTAATGGATCACATCAAGAAGAGCCTAAAGCGTCTAACTTAGTCGAAGTAAAAGCTCAAATGGTTGGTACTTTTTATGATTCACCAAACCCAGATTCGCCTCCTTTTGTTAAGGAAGGTGATTCGGTTAAATCAGGTCAAATTTTATGTATAATAGAGGCAATGAAATTATTTAATGAAATTGAATCAGAAGTTAATGGAACAATTGAAAAAGTATGTGTTAAATTAGGTGATTCAGTTGAATTTGGGCAGGTATTATTTTTAGTTAATCCTGCATGAAGCGTCCAAAACGCTGGCGAATTCATTCACAAGATAAAGATTTAGCTTCAAAGTTAGCATCTAAAATTGAACAGTCAGAAATTTTATCGCAACTGCTTATAAATCGTGGTGTAAAAACATTACAGCATGCTTTTGAAATGGTAGGAAAAGCTGTATCAATAGCTCAATTTTCAACTGAAAAGCTTAATGCTGTTCTAACCTTGATAAACACGGCTATCGATCAGAAAAAACCGATCTTACTTTATGGCGATTATGATGTTGATGGTATGACATCTACATCGATTATGGTTAAGGCTATTACGTTATTGGGTGGAGTGGTTAGGTATAAGATTCCTCATCGCTTTGATCAAGGGTATGGTCTTAGTATGGATATTGTTGATTTAGTAAAAAATGAGAACATTGGATTATTGATTACCTTAGATTGTGGTGTTACTAATGTTGCTGAAATTGATGCTTTGAAAGAACAGACTGATGTTAACGTTGTTGTTATTGATCATCATCAGTTACCAGACCAAATACCTAAATATGATGCAATGTTAAATCCGAAAGAATTAGAAGAAGATGACCCGCTATTTCACTTATGTACAGCAGGTATTGTTTTTAAATTTGTTGAATTTTTAGCTTTAGAGTATGAACGAATTAACCCGAAAGAATATATTGATTTAGCCGCTATTGGAACTATTGCAGATATTGCAACTCTTCAAGGAGAAAATAGACGAATAGTTAGTGAAGGACTAATTATTTTATCTAAAACTTCTCATCGTGGTTTACAGTCTTTGTTACAGCGAGCAGGATTTGAAAACCCTTTCGTTACAGCTCGTGATATTGGCTTCGTTATTGCGCCAAGGTTAAATGCAGCTGGACGACTTTCTAGTGCTCAATATGGTGTTGAGTTACTTCTTAGTAAAGACCAAGAGCATGCTTTTCAAATTTCTTCTAAATTAGAACTTATGAATAATGATAGGCGGGCTTTAGATAAGAAAATGTTAGAAGAGTGTATTGAAATGATCGAGGCAGATCCTGATTTTTATGACCATGACGTGTTGGTATTAGGTAAAAAAGGCTGGCATGCAGGTGTAATTGGCATAACAGCTTCTAAACTTGTGGATCGATATTCGAAGCCTGTGGTGATTGTTGCTATTGATGATGATATTGCTCGTGGTTCTGCTCGTAGTTTTGGGGATGTTAGTATTTATCATATTTTAAAAAAATGTAAACAATTTTTTACTAAATTTGGAGGACATAAACAAGCTGCTGGTTTCAGTTTAAAGCCTGAAAATTTTGATGCCTTTCAAGCTTTTATGTTTGATACAGCTGTAAAAGAGATTAGTCCGGAACAATTATATGATTTTTTAGCCGTTGATATGACGATCAATTCTGAAGATATTTCTTTAGATTTAGCTGAAGAGCTAATGCTTTTAGAACCATATGGTATGGGGAATGAAGAACCTTTATTTTATTCGAATGGTTTTCGTGTTGTTGACTTTAAGGCAGTAGGGGATGGAACACACTTAAAAGCTACATTTGTATCTAAGAAAACATCAAAAACTGTTGATGCAATTGGTTTTGGTTTAGCAGATAAGATATCATTATTATATAAAGATGATATTCATCTTGTTTTTTCGTTGGATATTAACAATTGGAAAAATAAGAAATCGTTACAATTAAAATTAAAAGATATTAAATGAATACGGAAAGACAATTTAAAAAATTAGTTAATAAAGCACAAACATATTTAAAAGAGTCAGATATTAAACAGTTAGAAAAGGTATATGACTTTGCGTTAAAAGCTCATTCCGGTCAGAAACGAAAATCAAATGAGCCTTTTATTATGCATCCTATTGAAGTTGCTTTTATCTTGGCTGAATTAGAACAATCACTAGAAACACTTATTGCAGGGTTACTTCATGATGTTGTAGAGGATACAGATATTACAGAATATGATATTCAAAAATTATTTGGTGAAAAAGTAATGTTATTGGTTAGTGGTGTAACAAAATTAACTCAATTAAAGTTTTCATCTAAAGAAGAAGAGCAAGCTGAAAACTATCGGCGAATGTTTTTATCTATGGCTGAAGATTATCGAGTTATTATAATTAAATTGGCAGACCGATTACATAATATGCGAACATTGAACTTTTTGAGTTTAAAAAAACAACGTGAGATTGCACAAGAGACAATAGATATATACGCTCCTTTAGCACATCGTTTAGGTATCTATTCTTTGAAATGGGAATTAGAAGATTTAGCCTTTTATTATTTAAACCCTGAACAATATCATGAAATTAAAGAGCAAATTGATTTAAATCGTAAAGATCGGGAAGCGTATGTTAATCAACGTATAAAAGAAATTCGTCATATGATGACACGACATAAAATTTCTGTTGATGTTTCTGGTCGTCCGAAAAATTTATTTAGTATTTTTAGAAAATTATCCAATAAGAATTTATCGTTTCATGAATTATATGATTTATCTGGAATTCGGATTATTGTTGATGATAGTAGCGACTGTTATGCAGCGCTTGGTCTTATTCATTCGAAATATAAACCTGTTTCTGAACGTTTTAAAGATTATATTGCATTACCGAAACATAATGGCTACCAATCATTACATACAACTGTTATAGGTCCAAATGGACGTCCAATGGAGGTTCAGATACGTACTTTAGAAATGAATCATATTGCTGAATTTGGGTTTGCTTCTCATTGGGAGTATAAATCAAAGAAAGCTGTAATAAAGTTTGAGGGGCATTTGCAGTGGTTAACAAAAATGGTTGAAGATCAAAAAGAAAATTTAACTGCAAAAGATTATCTAGATACGTTGAAAGTTGATTTGGATATGGAAGAAGTCTTTGTCTTTACTCCCAAAGGTGACTTAAAAGTGCTGCCAATGGGATCTACTGCATTAGATTTTGCATATGTGATACATACTGATGTGGGAAATCATTGTAAATGTATTTTGGTTAATGGTGAAATTGTTAGTCTTGCTTATAAATTACAGAATGGTGATAGAGTTGAAGTTCAAACAGATAAACGAGTGGTTCCTAACTTAGAACGGTTAAACTTTGTTACATCACGACATTCTCGTTATGCGATTAAACAATGGCTACATCAAGAAAATAAAAAGAATTTGATTAAGCGAGGCAGGGAAAGGATTACGAAACATTTTTTTTCTGTAGGTATGATATTTGATGATATGTTAGATAAAATTGGGCTTTCTATCGTTAAAAATCGTTTTCAACTAGCTAAAATTGAAGATCTTTATATTAATATTGAACAAGGTGATTTGAACTCTCAAGAAGTAGCTCGGTTTTTTGTAAAAACATTAACTCCAACTAAAACAGATGGGACAGATGCCGATATTGTTCCATTTTCAAAATTAGGTAAAGTGACTCAAAATAAGCGTGTAAAATATTCTATTGCTAAATGTTGCTTACCTTTACCTGGAGATGAAATTGCAGGTGTGTTTGTTGTTAGAAAAGGAATTACAGTTCATCGAATGGAGTGTTTTAACCTAAAAGAAGTCAAAAAAAATCATAGTGATCGCGTTTTGCATATTCCTTGGGAAGAATTACAAGAAACACATTCAAGTTTTATTGCTCAATTAAAAATTGAAGGCTACGATAGAGAAGGGATTTTACATGATATTTTACAAGTTTTTTATAAAAAACATATTAATTTAAGAGCTGTTACGACAAAAGTTTCTGATGATAACACCCAAATGACAGCATTGATTACTGTTGATATTGATTCTAATAAAGATATCTTTTATATTAAACAAGAATTATTACAAATAACCGATATTATTTCAGTATTTAGACAATTGCCAGGAGTAGGCTCATGAGATGTGTTGTTTTTTCAAATAACAAAAAAAAGTCTTTAGAATTACAAGAGTTATTAAATAAAAATGAACTAGAAGTTTTTTCATATGGAGCTGTCTTAGGACGTAAAATTGAAGTTATTGAAGATGGCTTAACTTTTGAGCAAAATGCTATAAAAAAAGTCGTTGCAATTTCGCAGTTAAAAGATGATATTTTAATTGCTGATGACTCTGGATTAGAGGTTGATTGTTTAAATGGACGTCCTGGTGTCTTTTCTGCACGGTATGGTGGAGAGTCGTTAACAGATTTGCAGCGGTGTGAGCACTTATTAAAGCAAATTGAACATGACGTTAATCGGAAGGCTCGTTTTGTGTGTTCTATTGCATTGAAGTTGCCAAACAGTTCTATTCAAACAGTTCAAGGTATAGTTGAAGGTGACCTTTCAAAGGAACCTAAAGGTGAAAGTGGATTTGGTTATGATCCAATTTTTATTCCTAGTGGATACGATCAAACTTTTGCTGAACTAGGACCTCTTGTTAAGCATTCTATTAGTCATCGTTCAAAGGCTTTGATTCAGGTTGAAAAAATTATAAATGATTTTCTTGCTAAAAATTTAGTTTCAGGCTAAAATTCTTACTTCGTCGGGGTGTAGCGCAGCCTGGTTAGCGCACCTGTTTTGGGAACAGGGGGTCGGAAGTTCAAATCTTCTCACCCCGACCATTTTCANTTTTTTCTAAATAGGTTTTCTTACTTATATTTTTCAATTANTTTTTTTGTTTAATGCGTTAATAAAGTACTTTGTTTAAAGTTACTGTATTTATAAAGAGACGTTTAATTTTGTATTTAAATTAGCTTTTAACTAAAATACTANGATTTGTTTCTAAGTCTAAAGTATCTTTAGAGTAGAGTGTAGTTGTTTTGATAGGTTTCTTTTTTGTTTTATTCTGAGNTGTANCTAACGTATCTTTTAGTTCTTGTTGTTTACGAATATCGTCTAATAGATTATCAAAATCGAATTGTTGATTCTGATTACTTTTTCTAAATAAACTATTTTTTTCTTCTANTTGTTTTTTTCTAAACTCTTCACGTTTTTTGAAGCTTTCCATTATAGCCANTGCGGTACCTTTAGAACCNATCATCTCAAAGAAACTNACAATGCTATCTTGAGCTTTTTCTTTGGCAGCTTTTTCTGCTTTTTCTTCTTCTGTGTCTTCACCTTCTGCTGCTTTTAAAAATGGGCCTAACATATCTAATAAAAATTGTTCAGATAAATTTGGATACTTTGTTAATAATGCAAGTAAGTTTTGTAATTGTGTTTCATTTAATGAAAACTTTTGTAGTTGTCCTAATTTATCAAGTGTATTTAAAAAATTATCTAAAGATTGTAATGTTTTAGAAAAATTAGCTGTTGTCATCGTTTCAGAAAGAACAGATAGTAAACTGCTTAAATTTTTCATTGATTCAGGATTAATTTTTCNAGAAACATTTGAAAGGGTTGNTAATAAATTTGTAAAATCTTTNGGCATTGTAGTTGAACCAGATTTAGCAATATTNCTTAANATATTTTGAATATTAAGTAATGTTTCATTTTTTACACCAGCCTGAGTGGTTAATTTTCCGATCGCTGTCGTTAATTGTTCGATAGTTTGATTATTTACACCTTTCATTGTGCTAATTTGGGCAATTGTAGTTGCGAATGTTTTAGCTAACCCTTCTGNNCCTGGTNTAGTTGCTAACTGGCTAGCTACGTTACTGATTGTTTTTGCAATCGATGCAATACTTGGTCCAGAAACCCCTTTCATTCCTGCAATTGAAGATNACGAATTTATCATAGCCTGACTTGTTCCACTACCCATTTTGTTTGCTGCATTAGCAATTTGTGTAAATGCTGTTCCTACATTATTTAATATTTGAGGTGTTGCTGATTTGTTGCCAGCAATTGTAGCCATTGCATTGGCCATGTTTGTTGCAGTAGCTGTTGGAATTGATTTAGCAACAGTTGCCATCATGTTAGTCATGTTTGATACTATTTGTGGAGTCATATTTTTCATACTAGCTGCTGTTGCAATTGCATTGGCAGCGGCTGTTGTAACTTGAGCTACTTGAGCTGCTTGAGCTGCTGTACTTGCTTGATTAGCAATTGTTGTCATNGCTGTTGCAACAGTGTTTACTGTTTGNGCTGTTGAGTTTGGTAAGCTTGCTGAACTTACNATGGCTTTTGATGCGCTTGTTATNGNGTCAGCTGATTTTGTTTTANTAGCGATTTNGNTTAACGATGTTTCAGCATTTCGAACNGCTTCTTTAACATCAGGTTTTGCTGTTGATAATGTTGTATTTATAATTGTTGATGTAACTTGTTTTGNAGTTTCTAATGTGGCTTCTTTTGGCGCTGCTTTTATAGCTCCTTCTACTATAGTTTGGGCAACTTCTGCTTTTGCTTCAGCATTAATCTGTGGTAATAGAATTTTTGCTGTTTCAACTGGTTTTTGTGCAGCCATTTCTTGTATAACTGGGGCCATTTCTTTTGGTGCAGCTTGAATTAATGTATCTAGTGCTTTCGCTGTTTCAATTGGAGCTGATTGTAATACTGAATTTAGTGCAGTGGCAGTTTCTTTTGGTGCAGTTTGGATCATGTTACTTAAAGCCGCTGTTGTTGCTGCTGGCGCTTTTTGTGCAGTTGATTGAATATTTTGAGCAATTGNTTGTAATACAGCTGGTTTTGCTGTTGTATTATCTTTTGGAAGTGTCGCTATGTCTTTAATTGTTGACGCTAATTCTTTTAACACTTCTGGTTCTGGGTTTTTAGTTGCAGAGGCTGTGATAGCATTTGCAACTGTCACCACTTCTTTTGCTGCTTGCTTAGCTACTGTTGTAATTGTGTTTGCTATAGCTGTTGTTGTTTCTGCAGTTGCTTTTGGTAGTGTTGCTGTTGTTGCAATGGCTTTTGCAGCGGCAGGTAAACTTTCTGTTGTTTTACTAGCCGTTGCTACTATTGTTAAAGCTGTGTTTACGGATTGTTGCACATCTGGTTTAGCCGTTGGAAGTGCTGTATTTATTATAGTTGATGTGACTTGTTTTGCTGTTTCTAATTTTGTTTCAGGTGTAGCTGCTTTNATNGCTCCTTCNNTAATGTTTTTNGCTACTTCTGTTTTATGGTCTNCATTAATAGTAGGTAAAATTATTTTTGCTGTTTCAACGGGTTTGTCTGCNGCCATTGTTTGAACTAATGTTGCAGCCTCTTTTGGTGCTTCTTTGACAAGTGTGTTTACTATTGGTGCTGCTTCTTTTGAAGCTTCTTGTACCATTTGTTGTACAGTTTGTGACATTTCCTTTGGAGCTGCTTGAATCATTTGTTGTAATGCTTGTGTTGCTTTTTCTGGAGTTGCTTGAACCATTTGTTTAAGAGCTTGTGTTGCTTTTTCTGGAGCCGCTTGAACCATTTGTTGTACAGCTTGAGCCATTTCTTTTGGAGCTGCTTGAACCATTTGTTGAACGGTTTGAGCCATTACTTCTGGAGCCGNTTTAGCCATTTGTTGAACAGCTTGAGNGGTTACTTCTGGAGCCGCTTTNGCCATTTGTTGAACAGCTTGAGCCATTTCTTTTGGAGCGGCTTGAGTCATTTCTTGAATAGATTGCGCCATTTTTTGAACAGTTTGTGTATTTTCTTTTGTAGACGGTTGAGCTATTTGTTGAATGGCTTGAGCCATTTCTTTTGGGGCAGCTTGTGCCATCTGTTGTACTGCTTTGGCTGTTTCTTTTGGAGCGCTTTGTGTTAACTGTTGAATGGTTGATACTGTTTTTTCTGGAGCCTCTTTAGCTATTTGTTGTATTGTTGATGCTACTTCTTTTGGAGCAGCTTGAACCATTTTTTGAACTGTTTGAGCCATTTCTTTTGGTGCGGCTTGTGTCATTTGTTGTAATGTGGATATTGTTTCTTTTGCTGCGGTTTGAACCATTTCATTTAAGGCAGAAGCTGTTGCTGCTGGTGCTTTTTGAGCACTTGATTCTATATTTTTTGTTATTGTTTCAAGTACAGCTGGTTTTACGGAATTATCTTTTGGTAATGTTGCAATATCTTTAATGGTTGACGCTAACTGTGTTAGCACTTCAGGTTGTGGCTGTTTACTTGCAGCAGCTGTTATTGCATTGGAAACAAGAGCGACTTCTTTAGGCGCTTCTTTTGCTGTTGTTGCAATGGTAGTGGCTATTGTTGCTGTTGCTTCTGGTGTTGCTTTTGGTAATGCTGCTGTTGTTGCAATTGCTTTTGCTGCAGCCGGTAAACTTTCTTTTACGGTACTTTCAGTAGCTATCGTTGTTAATGCTGTATTAATTGTTTCTTTTACTTCAGGTTTAGCTGTTGGAAGTGTTGTCTCAATAATACTTGTTGTTACTTGTTTTGCTGTATCTAGTTTTGCTTCTGTTGGAGCTGCTTTCATTGCTCCTTCCATAATGTTTTTAGCTACTTCTGGTTTGCTTTCTTTTGGTAGTGCTGGTAGTAGTAGTTTTGCTGTTTCTACTGGTTTTTCTGCTGCCATTGTTTGGATTAATGTTTGAGCTTGTTTAGGTGCTTCTTTAACGATTTCTATAACAATTGCAGTGGCCTGTTGAGGCGATTGTTGAACCATTTCTTTTAATGCAGTTGTTGTTACTTTTGGTGCTTTTTGGATGAGCGATGCAATATTTTTTGCTGTGCTTTGTAATGAGTCAGTTTTACTTGTGGCGTCTTTTGGTAAGAGCGCAATATCTTTAATCGCTGAACTTAATTCTTTTAGTAGTTGAGGTTCAGGTTGTTTTGCAGCTGCAGCTGTCATCGCCGTAGAGATGCTTGTTGCAATTGTTGTTATTTCTTTGGGTGTTGCACCCTTGGTCGCTGCTGTTGTCACTGCATCACTAATTGCTTTTGTAACTATTTCTGTATTTTTTGTTTTATCAGCTATATTTTTTGTTGAGTTTGAGATTTGATTGGCTGTATCAGTTAGTGTTTTTGCTATTGTTTCTACATCCTTTGGAGTTGCATTTACTGTAATTGATGCTGCAACAATTGCGGTTGTAACATTCTTGATACTTTCTGCAGAGCCATTTGTTTGGTTGCTAATTGTTCTTAATGCGTTTCCGATTGCTTGTTCTGTTTGTTTTGTTGCTGTTGGTAATGTTTCTTTTAAAACAGCCGTTGTGACTTTAGCTGCTATTTGTTGATTAAGCGCTGATGAATTATTGCTCGATATGCTTGCTTCTGCTGTTTTTACAGCAACGTCTGTTTTTACCGTTGGGTCAGCAGTTTTGATGGCAGCTGTAACAACTTTTGCAGCTGTACTTGCTTTTTCAGCAGGAGCTGTGTCACTAAGTATTGTCGTTGCGACTTTAGCTACTTTAGCTTGTTCTGCAGGTTGTGTTTCTTTTAGTTGTGTCGTAACTTCGCTAGCTTTGTCTTCGCTTGTTGGTGGTTGTGGTGGTTTTGTTGTTAAAGATTGAATGCTAATATCTAAGTTTTGACTATTTTGATTTGAATTTGTTGCCGGAGGATTGGTTTTTCCTTCAGTGCTTAATTGAGGTTTTATTGATTCATTTACAGCGTCTGTTGAGAGTCCTTTGCTTGTTAATCCTTTAAGTTGATTTTCTTCGTTGCTTTTTGCATTTGAAGGAGTTACTGAATCACCGCAGTTAGGCATGTTACAACAGCCTTTGTTACTTTGTTGTATGATCTCACCAACGTCTCTGCTTGATGCTTGAATTTCTTCAGTTCTTTGTGTGTTTGCAGGGGTTACTGANTCACCNCAGTNAGGCATGTTACAACAGCCTTTGTTACTTTGTTGTATGATCTCACCAACGTCTCTACTTGTTGTTTGATTTTCTTCGGGTATTTGTGTATTTGTTGGGGATACTGAATCACCGCAGTTAGGCATGTTACAACAGCCTTTGTTACTTTGTTGTATGATCTCACCAACGTCTCTATTTTGTGTTTGAACATTTTGTTCGCCTTGCGGTCTTTCAGTTGTGGTTGTGTTATTAGTATGGCAAGTGCACCCTTCTCTGCATTGATGAGTAGGTGTAGGTATTGCTGATATGGGGGTTAATGTGATGGATGAGAGGCTTGTTTTTAGGCTGGTATTTTCTTGGGTACTTTGTGTTTTTGAATGTGTGATAGGGGAGGGGGTTACGTCTTTTGTTAATGAAGATGTTATGTTCGACATTTTAATCTTTCTCCTGAATATATTTATCAAGAAGGTTTAATGTAATGGATAGGTTTTTTTCTAATAAATTAAATCGATCAAAGTATTCATCAACATAACACTTTAATACTTCAAGTGTAGCTGATTGTATATCAAAATTTCTAAATAATATGTCAGATAGCATATTTATTTTAGCATCTAAATTGTTATTGAAGTTGTTTTTCATATATTTATCTAGCTTTGCTTTGTTTTCTTCTGTTAATCTATTTCCTAACACATCTTGAGATCTTATGATTGTACTTCTTTTTAATTCAACTTCTTTGAAACTTTTTAAATCTTTAATTGTTAATTTAAGAGCTTTTCTAAGTAGTTTTGAGTTTGATATTTCTTTTTTCTCATTTGTTTTTGTCATTTGAAATCCTAAATTTAATATTAAAGAAAAGTTATTAAATCTTTTTTTTGTGTTCTTGTCAATACTTATTGAGATTTATTCTCATTTTTTTAAATCTAATGAATTTTATTGCTTATAAAGGTTTTGTTTTTTTAATAATAATTTACTTTATAGTGCTATTAAAATTATGTAAAAGTATTATTAATTACCTGTTTATTGATACTGAGTATTGTTTGTGTTATAGTTTGCCCGTTATGAAATTAATGACTAATATAATTATGGTTTTAAAATGAGCACATTCACAAGTACAATAAATTCAAAAGAATTAAATTTTGATTCAATCCATTTGAATCCTAAATCGTTAAATCAAGTTACAGAAACTAGTCTGGAAAAAATCTCCAGACTTTTACAAATTTGTCAAACATCGTATAAAGAATCTGTTTTAGCTAAGGCTGTAGAAAATACAAATAAGAGATTGTATCAGCTTTCAAATTTACCTAATAAAGGAGATCACAAAGATTTGATCAATCGTTTAGTAAGAAGAGTTGAAAACTTAGAGTTTTTAGTTAATTGTGTTAATAAAAATGAATACGAAGTGGTATCTATAAAAGGGTGGGGTGATGGTTGCCAACATAAAGAAAAATATGGGTCTGGGTTTAGTGAGTATGATACGTTTTTGTTAGTAAATAGTGATGGTAAAGAATTAACTATAAAATTGGATAGTTCGTTAGAGCTTCATACAAACTTAAATATAATTCCTGAGGCGATTAAAAGCAATTGTAATGTTTTGTCCGGACATGGACATCTTTTTGAAGGGGACGTTATTGCAGAAACTAATGAAATATTAAAAGTTAAATCATTTACTTATAATGAAAAACTCTTTAAACAATTTCATGATTTTGTAAGTAACACTACTTACGTTACACCATCAATTCTTGACAGTCCGAGAGGAGCTGGTGTTGATCTTGATTCTGCTAGACGTAATGTTGATCACGACTCAGAATCGATTGCTTTGGTAAATAAATATCGACCTCATGCAGAAAATCTTTTTAAAAATAATCAAGATAATCCTCTGAATCATTTTATAGTAGGGTTGTTAAAAGAGTTAGATTCTGTTAATAAAGATTTGAAGAATGATAATAATTTATCTGTTTATTCTGACATGACTGAATGTTTTCATGTGGATTTTCCCCCTACGTTTAAAGTGGGTCTTGAACAAAAAGATTCAGATAATATGCCATCTTTGGTTAAACAGAAGAGAAATTTATTAAAAATTTTAGACGAAATTATACCTACTCCATTAGGTGATCTTTATGAAATTAAAGAGAATGATTCAAAAAAAACTGGTAATCCACTTAATTTTACACCTACCTCTCAAAACGATGTTTCAGAAAATAATAAAAATAACGTTTTATTGCACTACAAAAAGTCAATGTCTCTTTTATCAATTGAAAAACGTGTTACAGGTGCGCGTTATTGGGAAGTGGGCTCTAAAAAAGGAGATTCAACTTTAGCTCCTCTTCGTGTAGGTTCAAAACTTAATTTAGTAGGTGGAGATTCATTAATTGAGCAATATGTTCATGATAGTTTTTCTGATAAGACGTTAGAGGCTTTAAGTGATGACAATAAATACTTTGAATTTCCAAAAATAAAGAATCAAGTAATTAGTAAAATGGGCAAAGAGCCTTTATATTTTTACTTTCAGAGAATGCCCATGAATCAAGTTGTTGATCGTAAATCTGCTCCTATAAAGTTAATGTCTGTTTTAGTAAATGCTGCAAATGATTATAAAACACTTCAATATCCAGATGATTATTATATTGAACCAATTATTGCACAAAAAATTTTAAAACAATTTCATACTGCGGATAATGATTTAATAAATGATTTTTGTGGTTCAACAAAAAACTATTATGAAAAGGTTTATCAACGTGTTTTTGAAAAAAGTAATAACTTTAAGGGACTTTTAGAAGAAGAGAAAGAGAAAGACGCTATTATAGATCATGTTACTAGATTATTTAAGCAAGTTGCTGCTTATACTGAAGTTACTGAAAAGTTAGGCTTATGTTGCCCTCATTGTACAGGTCTTGATCAATGTTACAGTGATATACCATTGACTATAAATCCTAAAATAAATAAAGATTTAAGAGATAGTGGGACTTCGAGGTTTTCAAGCAAAGACTTCTTAATTGATTTAAAACTGAAAGGTGTACAAGATGACGGCAAAATAGTAGAACAAGATTTTAAATGTCCATTTTTGGTTAACATTAAAAATTATATAGAAGAACTAAATGACAGTGGGTATTTTTCAGTTGCTAAACTTGATTCTATTTTGCTCCAGCTAGATAGATATCATCAAAAATTAAATGCATATCAACCTGAAAACTCTGCCTTTAAACTAGCGATGTTAATTGATTACATGTTAAACTTCTGTGTTTTATTGGAGTCTTATAATCAAGAAAATTATTCTGAACTTACTAACATTATAAGTCGAACAAAGAATGATTTAGTACAGGCATCTAAAACTTTTGTTGATTATTATTCTTATGAATTATTAAAACCACATCAAAAAAGTTGTGGTACTAGTTGTAGAGAGAATCCTGGACATGCACGTAATTATCAATCCCGTTTTTATATTGCTCAATTATTACAAAATGTATTAGAGGTTACTGGCGAGTCTAAAGATAGAGAAGAAATAAGTAAATTTGTAAAGAAATATTCAAAATTCAATTTTCCTGAGGATAAAGAACTAGATTCGTTGTATACAGATTATCGAAAAACTACAGCAGACCCAATATCTGATATTATGGATGTGAAGATTCCGTTTGAAGAACAGTTAGAAAACTTATTCAGACCCATTGACGTTGTTATGATGGTTGGGATGTTAGGTGTTGGAAAGACAACTGTACTTAATACTGTGATTCATCGTGAGTTTGAGATTAGTTCAATTATTGAAAATGATCCAAATGCGAAAGCTGATAAGAACACTGTGTTAGATAACAATAAGTTTAGAGTGATCCAAGACCCTAAGGGTATCTATTTTATTGAAGATATATCTACAGGTGAAAAATTTAATTTAACTAACAATAAATTTAATTTCAAAGAAAAAATTTATAGTGTTAAATTTGAGAACAATCCTAAAGTTGGTAAAAAGTTTATACAGGTTAAAGCCAAAGCAGATAGTTATGAAAAGCGTTACTTAGGGTCTTTAAATAACGATGCAGTGGCTCATCAAGATGGTGGAGATGTTAATCAAAATGAATTTTTAATTGTTGCGGATAAATCTGTTTTTGATTCCTTATTGAAGGGTGAATCTACCCAGTTTAAAGAAGCTGTTAGTTTTACAAAAGTGAAATCTGATGGAGCTGATGAGAGTGTTGCTGGTTGCATCTGTTGTAAAGATCGTGATATTGCTTTACAGCTAATCGCTAAATTTAATCGTTTGGGTAATAATAAAGTTGATGTTTTATTTATTGAGCCAACTGGTATTGCAGATACGGGAATTGCTCATATGTTTTTAAATCCATTTGGACGTATGTTTGTTGGTCAGTTATATAATGTAGTTGATCCTGCTGATGATACATGGCAGAAAATATATCAAATTGTTGAACACTCTAAGCCACCTATTAGTGGTCCTTTTGATCCTAATATTAATAAGAAGAGCTTAACATTTAAATCGTTGAATGAGGCAATTGAGATTGTTGATGAGATTATAAATATCTTTGAAACTCTAGGTGAAACTAACTGTATAGAAAAGTGGAATGAAATTAATTTTGAACAATTGAAATCATATTCGAAACAAAAAAAACAATATAAAAATTATATAGATGATATAAATCATCTTGAAGATTTATTACATAAAATTATTCCAGATGATGAAAGTAAAAAACAAACTTTAAAAGACAAATTAGAACTTTTTAAGTTGTATATGCTTGAACTTAATCAAATGCCATTGACTACAGAAATAATGATTAATAATAGAGCTTCATCAACTAAAAAAGTTACTTCTGACCAATTAAGAAGGATTTGGAACTTTGCTAACTTTGGAATAGATTTTAAAGATCTTAAGATAACTCAAAAAAATTATAGTATAGAAGAGATGTCTATTAATCTTGATAACAATGACTTAACCATAACGGACATTGCTCATTTTGCAGAATATTATGATGAAACTGGGGATTTACCTGATAACTTTGAAGCTAAGTTGATTACTGCTAGTAATCAGGATATAACAAACTTATTAGAAAATTCAGCTTATAAGGATTTGTTACCTATGATCTTAAGACTTAAGGGTAGGACAAATGATAAAATTTTTAATATTCGTGGTACAGGAACGTCTCAAACAGTAAATGTAGAAACCATTAAAATGAATTTATGAGAAATTTATTTTAAATTAAGATAAATTTAATAATTATTTTAAACAAAGGTCAGCACTCATGCTAAAATAGTACTATTATGAGCAGTTACAACCCTGATCATTTATTCTTGGCTAATGATTCAACAAAACAACTAGTTTTTATACATGGCTTTTTGGGAGAGCCTGATGATTGGTTACCTGTTATTCAGCCATTACAAAAAGACTATACTATTTTAGCATTAAGTTTATATCAGTTGATTGATTCGTTGGATCATGTTGATTTTGAGGCTGTTTGCGGTCGAATTAGAGAAGAGTTAGCTCATTATGGGATTGAAAAACCTGTTTTGATTGGCTATTCGTTGGGTGGTCGAATTGCAATGGAGTATGCATTTCGTTACAAAAATGACCTTCAAGGTCTTGTTATTGAATCTGCACATCTTGGGTTTCGAGTAGATGATGTTACAGGTCGAAGTCGATATTCAGCTAAATTTAAACAGCGGTTAGAATCATTAAAAAAAGATGATTTTAAACAATTTGTTTCTGACTGGTATAAACAAGATTTATTTAAAGTGTCTTATAACCTTATTTCTGCTGAACAAATGCTTCGGAAAGTACGTTTACCTAAATATCAGTTGATTCGATTATTTGAAAACCTTAATGTTATCGATCAGCATTGTTTTTTAGATACTATTCAAAATTTTCCATTTTCTGTTATATATTTTGCGGGTTTTAATGATAGTAAGTATTCTGACTTTGCAATGCAAATTGGTCAATTTTCAAATGTTTCTACAACTATTTTAGCTTTTGCAGATCATAATATTCATCTTTCTGCTTTAGATCAATTTATTGCTACTCTTAAGCTTGAGTGTGCTGCCTTTTTTAAGTCTTGATGGTGCCTTGGATAGGCTCTTTGCTAGATATTAATATAAATCGATACATGAAATTGAGTTTTTTATACGATAATGTTTATAGAAGTTAAAGGAGTTGTACGATGTCAATTGAGGGTTTGAATTCTCAAAATGTAAATCAAAACAATAATAAGCCAGTAAGAAATCCTGCTAATCCACACAATCTTAATTTTGATGTGATATTAGGTGAAATGTTTTCCGCTGGTATGTTTGAAGATGTTGATATTCGGTCTCTAAAAAATAAAAAGAAAAAATTAGCCAATTCGATTAAAGACTCTGTTGCTGTTTCGGAATCGTCTGCAATTGGACATGGCATTCAAGTGTTTGATAAAATTTCTATTGATTCTATAGACGACCTTGAGGTAGATAGATCTTTTTACCATAAAGCTTTGGGTCTTATTAATAAAGCGATCAAGCAAATTCTTCCACACGCTAACTTATAATTAAAAAATTTGACCAAATCCGAAATGAAAAAAGGTTTGATTTGGGTTAATTGCGAAGTCAAAACGTATAGGTATTACTGGTGTAATAATTCGTAAACCTATTCCATAGCTACTTTTAAGTGGATTGTTTTCTATGGTTGAATCAAAAGCGTTTCCAATATCATAAAATAAAATTGGTTGAAATGTTTCATTTAATTCGTAGCGATATTCAAAATTTGCTAATGCTTTTTTTTCACCTGTAAATTTTGATTCACTATACCCTCTTAGGTTTGTTGCGCCCCCAAGAATAAAATTTTCTGTTTCAAATGTTGAACCTTCATTTGGATCGAAAAAACCAGCCTGAAATCGTGTTGCTACTGTTGCTTTTTTACTAACTTTAAAAAAATTAGCAATGTTTAGAATGGTTTTACTAAATGATAAGCCTCCAAGTTGAATAATTTTTAAGTCATCACCTTGCTCGAATTCTATGGTGAAGTATCGCCCTTTTTTTGGATTTATACGATTTTTTATATTTGAATAATTTAATTTTAAGCTTAATGAATTTAAATTATAAGTTTCAAATTCAGTAGAGGCTGCGGCATCAAGTGGTTCTACAGTCTCATTTTTTAGGAGAATACTTGCTTTTAATGTTTTACTTAAAGGATATAGAAAACGAAGGTTTAATCCAGAGCGATTACTTAAATATTGCTCATTATTTATATTTTCAATGTGTTCTTCACTATAAATGCTTCCACTTGTACTTAGTTTTGACTTGTTAAGTGTCCATGGTTGTCGATAAATTAACTTATAATTATTAAATAATAAGGTATTATTCTCAAAATTGATCTGTGTTTTTACTGATAATAAATCAGAATGTATAATATTATGATTTCTAATATTATTTACAAATCCAGCTACAATATTGTCTTCATGCTCGATACCAAAATCAACTCGGTTTACTTTTTTTTCGGATAACTTGAAGGTTATTTTTATTTGACTTTGTGAATCAATATCAAGTTTTGGAGAAGAGACAAAAGTAAAATAACCTAATGTTAACAATTTTTCGCGATCAATTCTGATTGTATTTGAATTAAATACAGTACCTTTTTTGGATGAAAGCTCTCGTAATAGTATTTTTTCTTTGATTTTATTTAGACCAATAAAATTAATAGCACTTATCGTTCCTTCATTTATCTCATAAATTAGTGTTTCAGTTTCTTTATCAAATGTAATACTATTGATTTTTATAAAGTTATAGCCAAGCTCTTTATATTTTTTTAGAAGTTTATTTTTATCTTTTTTTATATTTTTAAAATTAACTATATGATCTTTTTTTTGCTTAAATGTGTTTAAAAGTTTATTTTGTTTAAATACAGTATTTCCTTTAATAACAATGTTTTTTACTATTGGATTTGGATTGCATTCATAAATTAAATTTACTTTGTTATTGATTTTATCTGAATAAGCAATCACTTTTTCGAAATAACCTGTTGTCATAAGTTTTTGAATATCTTTATTTACAGATTCTTTATTTAATCGTTGACCCTCATTAGAGTTTAAATCTAATAAATCAATGTCATTTAATATTTTATTTTCGAAATCTCCCTTTATTTGTATTTTATAAATTACTTTATTTAAATGAAGTTTATTTGCAGTAGTGTTGAAACTTAGCAGACAAAGAAAAATTAACAGTAGATATTTATTAATATTCATATCTATACCTTAACGATGTTTTTGTGTCATAACTATCTTGAATTTCGTCATCTTTAATTTGTGCGATGTTAAAGGAAAGGTTATCATTTTTTAATAAATAGTAGGTCAGCTCTATTTCTGAAAATTCAAATGTTTCTGTTTCTTCGTTATCTTCTGAAAATAATTCTAAATTTGTTTTTACTCTTAATAGTAATTGATCAGATATTAGTTGTTTGATCACTTGAATACCAATTGTTTGGTTATCTGAATTTTCTTCAAATAATTGTTTTCCAACATTGTAATTTATTTTAAAATCATCTAAACCAGCACGTTTCGATAGTTCACGTTCAAGTGGTCTAATGAAATTACGTCTTAATAAAGTATTAACTTGAGTTTTACCAATTTCAGTTAACGATTCATTTAGGCGTCCTTCAGAAATTTCTTTATATAGTGTTGGGTAGAGAAGTTGAATAAATTCATTTGTATCGTCTTCTTCTATTTGAGTTTGATCTTGGATTGATGCATTATTAATTGCATAGCTATTTACAAATTCTAAATCACTACTGTTTGATGGATTAGGAATTGTACTTTTAAAAACATCAAAATTTATTTCTTTTAATTCAAGTATGGAGTCATCAACTTTCATAATTACAAAATAGTTTTCTGTAGGAGAGTTTTCAATAATAGACATTGCTTTTAAATTAAGTTTTGGATTGATTTCTTCTTTGTTTTCTTCTGTAATTAATGTTTGAAACTCTATTGTGTTGTCAGCATTTTCTAAATTTGCGATCGTTGTAAATATATTTTGTTCTTGTTCTGACATTAAATTAAATTCTTTACTTAACAAACTTAAATTAGCATCTTTGATGTTTACTCTATTTGTCATTAATGGATTAAATGAATTACCGCTTAAATAGATGGGTGTATTATTTTCTGATAATGATAAGTCTGTTGAAATACCAATAAGATTATTTCCTAATAGTGTCGTAATGATTTCATTATTATTTTCTACAAAGATATCTAAATTATATTCTACAGGTATAGGTGTTGAACTTGCTGAATTTATAATTAAAATTGTTGAATCATTTAATTTAACTGTTCCATCAATAACAGGATAGGTAAAGTTATTATCATTTATCTGGTTTAACATTTGTGTATTTGCAAAACTATTTAGTGGAATTGTGAATGGACCTGATATGTTGACTTCATCTACAGTGACATTACTATCTATAAAGTCTGTAATATTTAAGTTAATTGTTTCATTTTTAGTTTTTAGATTTGTTGTAATGATTAAATTATCTAGTAATTTTAAGTTTAGTTGTTCAATTCCAATTACTCCATTTACTTTTACCGTGTTATCTGTGTTAGTAGCATTAGGATTTTTTACAATATCAAGATTAATATCGTTTATTTCGAGAAGATTATTTTTTATTTTTAAGTCTAATTCATTTAACTTTATTTGCTTTGATAAAGGATTTGTATCATTTAATGTAATAAGGTAGTCATCGTCTATTGATTCTTTTGTATTAATTATGGGCTTTTCAAGACTACCTGATACCTTTAATTTTAATGGCTCTTTGTGTATGATTTCTTCAATTTCTTCTGTAAATAAGCTTAAAATATCAAGTTCATTTTCGTTTAAATGAATATCTAATTTTATGGGATGCTCATTATTTGTATTTGATAAGATAGGTAAGTTTATGTAACCATTTATAAAATCACTTGCTCGTACCGTATTGGTATTTAATCGTGTTGAATTTATGACAAAATTAAAGTTTTTTGCGATATGGCCATTTAGCTTTAGTTGGTTGATGGGTTTATTATTTATAAGGCCAGTGTTTATTTCAAATGAATAAATTAATTTATTTCGTTGTGGAAAAGATGTGAGCGACATGTTTTTTGCATTAATTAAACTTGAGTTTAAATTTGAGATTGATAAACCAGAGTTTATATTTGGGATTTTATTTTTTTGAAGTTTAATATCAAGTAAACCTGATAAGTTTCCAGAATTTATCTTTAAGGTATCTTTTTTTATTTTTTCTTTTTCTTCAAGTAATAAGTTTATTTTATTGATGAATTCTAATGTGTTTTTATCATCAATATTTGAATATATTTTTATAAAAGGCCCTTTGTTAAATGGAACTGAAATTGTTAAAGCGCTAACTATATCTTCTTTTTGATTGTTTATTAATCTATTTGTTCCATTATTTATAGTTATTTTTGGTGGGATTAATAATGCTTTTTGGATGTTTTCTAACTCTAAATTATTAAAATTAAATTTTAGTGTCATGGCTTTATCAAATTCTGTAATTGTGTTTAAATTAATTTTTCCATTAAAATCAACATTTCCGTTTGCCGTAAATAAACTTGCTTGATCAATTGTTAAGTTTTCTTTTGTGTAATTAAATTTACCTAAAGTTTTTTCTAAATTTATGTGATCAATTAAAATTTTATCAGAACTAAAACTAATATTTATTGTAGGATCATTTAAATTGCCATTTATATTTCCTGTAAAATTGACTATTCCATCTGTTAAAAGGGTTAAGTTAAATAATTTGGCTAACTGATTTAACTTTATTTTAGAGTCTGTTAAAAAATTTAATTTAATATTATTTTGATCTGATAAATTTCCATTTAAATTTATATTTGTTATACCATCATTTATATTAAATGTTTTGATTGTTAATAGTTTTTTATTCCACATAAAATTAGTGGATAGCTTATTAAATTGTTCTTTTGCTAATACGCCATCGATGATATCTAAATAACCTGTTACGTTTAGATTATCTATAAATTTAGTGGCTGATTTTTTATTTTTTGTTATTGCTAATGATGCATTTAATTTTCCAGTTAAGGGTTGGACAGATATTGGAATAAACCCTTCGATTATTGGTAAATTTGTTAATGCGACATTTTTTATGTTTATATTTATATCGTTTGGACTTGTTAATGTGAAGGTCCCATTGCCATTAATATTTTCTGATTTATTAATTAGATTAAATGACTTTATTGAAAATGTACTTTTTTCTGTTAAACCCGATATTGTTAGATTTTCATAACGGGTATTAAGTAGACTTCCGTTTTCTATTGAAATAAAAAACTCTGTTTTAATATCGTTGAAATTATATTGTGGAGTATTATTTTTAATTGGAATTGTTAATGTGCTCATTGTTGTTAGTTCAGCGATAGTGTTTGTTGGATCAGAGATAATATCATTAAATGGAATTGTAGAACCATCTACTATTAAAATTTGCTGATTTTGGGTTAGAATGCTTTCGATATATATTGGTTCAAGACCATTATTTATATAGAGTTTTGTTTTTTCAAAATTATTACCTAGTTCGTTTGAAACTAATCTTGTTTCAATTGTGTTTATCTTTTGATTTGCGATAGATGTTGTTGTTGAATAACAATTTATGGATGTTATAAGTTCATTATTGTCGCCATTAATCGCTAGTTCTATATCAAAGTTTCCAGTAGTCATATTGTTTTCTAATGGTAATGTCTTTGCTGTATTTATTGTTGATCCAAATATAGTTCCAGATAATGTTGTGTTTGTTGCAGAAAATTCTGTTGAAATTGATCCCAGGATTTGCCCATCATTAAAAATAGCTTTTTTTATATCTAAATTAAATTCTTTTGGTGTTAATTTAAAATCTGATTTAACATCAGTAAAATTAAAGTCTAAAACTGATAATGTTTTTGCTGTTGCTTTTCCTCTTGTGATAGGGTTCATTAAACTATTGAAAATGGTCATATTTATTACGATTGGGTTATTAATGTTTATGGGTTTAATGGCAGGGACAAATTCTTCTAGATATTTACTTTCGAATGGTGTTGAAACTAACTTTAAATAAATAGAGCTATCTTTTAAATTAATTGGGCCTTTTGCGTTTACATTAATATTATTTATCAGTCCATCTATTGAGTCGATTTGTAGGTGAATTGCTTTTTTAGAGATTATTTTTTGAATTGTTTTTTTGTTAAATGATTTTGAGTCAAAAGTTTTAAAATTTTTAGTTGTTTCATTTGTAAATTCATTATTTTTTAGAATATTATTGTTGTTTAGCTCTTTTAAAATTTTTGTTTGTTCTGTTTTTGTTAATCTATTATCGTATGATTTTAAAATATGAGGCGTGATTTCGCTGTTTAAAATACTTATTTTTCCATTAATATTTGTTATAGTATTTTCTAAAAAAGGAAGTTTTAAGCTCGCATTTTTAGGATGAATATTAATTGCGAATAAAATTGGGAAATTATTTTTTTCTTTTGGGTTAGTATTTTTAATATAGCCATCTATATCAACATGATCTCCAGATATTTCTATTTGGTTGTCTGGTACAGTGTAAGAACTCCAATTACTAAGATTTAACTGTTTAGTATCAAAATTTAATTTGTAGGATGAGTCGTTAACATCAACATGTCCTGATAAATTTAAAGGTTTATTAGATTCTTCCATTATTCCTTTTAATTCGATCTTACCAATATTTTTTTTAAAAGAAATTTCGCCATTTATATTTGATACAATTCTTGAGAAGGGATTATCTAAGGTCTTTTTTTTCCAGCCTCTTTCGTCTGTGTAGATAATATTTAAATTAGAAATAATTATTTTTTGTTTAAGTTTTAGGTTAGAAAAATTTGTTATATTATTATTTCTTTCTGTCTTAGATGTAATGGGTTGAAATTTGCCATTTTTTTCTCTTGTTATAAAATAGTCCATATTTTCGATTCCTAAAAAATCGATACTTTGTAAAATATTATTGTAGTTTATGATGGCTTTAAACGGATTATAATGAAGAGTTGCTTTATTAATTTCAAATATTTTTTCTGAAGAATTATTTGGGTTAAAACATTCTATATCATCTAATGAAAAATTTGAAAAAATGTTTCCTGATATATTTCTTATTTTTAAAGATGTATTAAAATTGTTTTTTGCGTAATATTCAATAAATTGGACAGCATATTTTTGAGGTAAATTACTTAAATAAAACAAGAAAAAAATGATAATAAGGCTGATAATAGTACTGATAATCAAAAACGAAAAAATTTTTAATCCAAAGATGAATTGTTTCATTCAACTATTTTATAATGGTTGGCTTGTAACGTCTATTTAGAATTACGATTTTATAGTAAATTATCAATTGCATTTAAGACAGCTTTTTCTGAACTGTCTATTAAGGTTGGGCTAGCTGCTATTTCGATTGCACGTTTTGGATCTTTTAATCCATGACCAGTGACTGTTGAAACAATAGTTTCACCTTTTTTAAAAGGGTTTATCTTTTGGGTATTTAAAACTCCTGCAATTGATGCCGCGCAAGCAGGTTCGAAAAAGATACCTTCTTCGGCTGCAATTAGCTTTTGAGCGTCTGTAATTTCATCGTCAGTAACTTTGTCGATTATTCCACCAGATGTATCTCTTGCATTTATTGCACCATCCCAGGATGCAGGATTACCAATTCTTATTGCAGTTGCAATTGTTTCTGGGTTTGGGACGGGTTTTCCAATAACTAATGGCGCAGCTCCTGCCGCTTGAAAGCCCATCATTTTTGGTAATTTAGTAGATTTTTTTGCTTCTTTATATTCATTATAGCCTTTCCAATATGCTGTTATATTTCCAGCATTTCCAACTGGGATAAAATGATAGTCAGGAGCATCTCCAAGCTCATCAATTATTTCAAATGAGCCTGTTTTTTGTCCTTCAATTCGATAAGGNTTAACAGAATTNACAAGACTGATNGGGTGGTTAGCTGTAATTTCACGAACCATTGTTAAAGCTTCATCAAAATTNCCTTTAATTTGTAGAACNTGAGCNCCNTGAAGCATTGCTTGTGAGAGTTTTCCCAAAGCAATTTTACCTTCTGGTATCAGGACAACACATTTCATACCAGCTCTTGCCGCATAGGCAGCTGCTGATGCTGAAGTGTTTCCTGTAGAGGCACACATGACAATTTTAGCGCCATCTTCGTGGGCTTTTGTAATAGCCATTGTCATTCCTCTATCTTTAAATGAACCGGTTGGATTGAGACCTTCATATTTGATGTACCAATCGGCTTCAATACCAAATTGTTTAGGTACATGTTTTAATTTATATAAAGGTGTATTTCCTTCAAATAAGGTGATTATTTCTGTTTTGTCTGTTACTGGTAAAAATGATTTATATTCTTCAATTAAGCCTTTCCATGCCATGCCATCTATCCTTTTTTTTATATAGGNTATTTTAACTTAATGTATGATAGGCGTATAGGGTGTAGTTTTATTTCTTTTGTGCATTNAGTATTTCTAAAAAATTGTTAAAGTATTCATTGCGTTCCATCCAATAAATCAAGACATCTAAAATGGGACGTATTTGCGTAATGATAAATGAATTACCTACCCAGTTAAAATTAAGTACTAATAAAGGGATGGTTATAACTAAAGAAATAATAACNCCTTTTATTAAACCGAGTAGGGCACCTAATAAATGGTCGAAGGTTCCTTCGTGAACAACTTTCAAAAATTTGAATATAATTTGTAGAACAAATAAACCAAATAAATAACTTAAAACAAAAGTTGTTGCAAAGTTTACTAAATTCTGGATTCTTGGATGAATATTAAAAATTGTTTTGAGTACAGGTTCTACAATTAAATAGTTTTTTTTTGAAAATGAAAAACACATTAGTAAAGCAGCAGTTCTACCGATAATTTTTATCGCACCGGCTCGAAAGCCGGTTACTAAATGATAGCCTAAAACTACTGCGATAATTATGTCATAGATGTTCATGCTTCATTAAATGATTTTCTTAATTTAATGACTTTATCCTTTACATCTTGATTATAAATACCAATTATCTCCATAGCTAAAATTGCTGCATTTTTTGATCCATTTATTGCGACAGATGCAACTGGGATNCCTGAAGGCATTTGAACTGTTGCTAATAATGCATCTAATCCTCCTAATGATGATGAACCTATTGGTACAGCAATAACAGGTTTNGTTACTAATGAAGCAACAACACCACCCAGGTGAGCAGCCATTCCAGCNCCAGTGATAACAACATCACTAGATTCTTCTACTTCTTTACAAATGTTATGAACTCGATCTGGATTTCTATGAGCAGATGCTACTTGCATATCCACTTCAATATCATTTTCTGTTAAAAAGTCTGCAGCCTTTTTCATGATGTCCATATCAGATTTAGATCCCATTAAAATTGTTACTTTTGGCATTTTTTTCTCCTTTATATTATCGAAATTAACATCGAATTTTGTCCGAATATTGTTTGATTTATGGAATTTATTTTAACATGTTTGATTGTGGTGTTTGAATAGTATTTTGTTAATGCGCTTTGAAGCTCTTTACCGTCTGTATCTAAATATGAATCATATATTGTTATTTGAAATGCATAGTGCTGTCTTTCTTCCATTTTCTCTAATACTTTATTAAATAAGACTGTTTGTGCTTGTTCTTTTGTTTGTTCGCAACGAATAAANGTTATGTTTTGTGTTGTTGNTTGTTTGAAAATTGGAATAAATGAATTTAGNTGATTTATAAAAGAGTGGGGTAGGTTTTCTTTTTTATTTGAATCATAATGAAACCCTAAATTGGATGTAAGTCCATAAGAACTTAATAATGGNNGATGTTGCTTTATTGCGATTAATGTTTCTTCAAGCGATTTGCTTTTATTGATAAATTCTAAAATTAAGTCAATCATGNCNCCAGCCAATAAACCTTGTAANGGNATTTCGATTAATNTAANCTTTTTTTTCTTAAGTTCANCTTTAATTTCAGATGGTAANGTAAANAGAGGGGATNTTTGATGAATTGCAAATTTTGTTGTTGACGTTGATAGTGTTTTTTTATAATTTTTTATAAATTCTTTGGTAATGCNANTTTTTGAAATGTCTGCNGTTGATATATCTACNANACANANNNCTGGGTCTTTTTTTAAAGAATTNTAGGTTAGANAATCTGTGATAATCGTATCTTTTTTNGGTGATAACTTAGTTGGATAGAGTTTATNTTTTATTTCTGTTAATGAAAGCGAGGATGTTTTTTTTAAGTCATTAATTTTTCTTAAAATTTTAATATCTTCAGTATCAAATAAACGTGTCTGTCCATCAGATCGTTTAATAGTTGGGAGTAGNCCTAATTGNTCATAATAGCGAATTGTTCTTGGGGTAAGTTTAAGTTTTTCAATTATATCGCCTATTTTGAATAATTTATTTTTCATCTTGGTCATTATTATTACGGAAATTTGNTTTATTTAAAAGTTTATAAATTATTAAATTCGATTACTTTTGTTNTGGTATTTGATTGNGAATATAGNGCNTTACCTGAAATTGTTAATTTGAANGACTTTGAAAGANTNTTCTGAGGTAAATTNAATTTNAAGCTATGTTTTTTTGCTTTTAATANTTTATTATTTATTAAAGTCANAATTGTTGTATCNGANTCATCTGAAATNGTAATTGTTGTTTTNGCAGGAAAGGTNGATGTNAANGAAAACTCTTTTTCTTGGGNTGAGTTTTTCTTTAACCAAGAAAAGTCTTTTATTTCTAATCCCATATTATAAGCGTAACCTTCTAAATTTGAATATAAGCCAACATAAGCGAAAGGNNGGAAAAATGAAAATTTTATGTTGTTTTTATTTTTGAAAGNTGGAAAGGTTTTTTTATTAATNAAAGAGCCATTTTCACTGAATAAGTATATNTGTTCGTCTTTTGATGAAATTCCAATTAGATTTCTATGATAAGTTACTCCAAATGCATTTAGTTTAGTTTCAAGGTAAATTGTTTTAATNTTTTTCCCAATTTTGTTAAAAACCAATACTTCATTTTCAACTAAGATATACAAATTATTTTTAATGTCATAGCATAAATCTTTTATATTTTTTGATTTTATGGATTGAGTGATTTTTTTGCTGAGCTCTTTTTTAAGTTTGAACATATTATTTTCTTTAATAAAAATTGATATTTTATTTTGTCCTAGTATGGCCAGGGTATTATTTTTACTGATGCTTATTTTTTCGGGAGAATTNATAGAGATNCTATATTGTTCATTGTAATTCGTTAACTCATTATTTAATTGAAGAATATATATTTTATTTGTTTCGGAGTCTGTAAGGATTAATTCGCCATCAGTTGTNCCATTAATATCGGAAAGATTTTTATAGCTTGGGTTTAGGATTGGATGAACTTCTACAACGCCTAATCGTTTAAAAGTAATCCAAAATGCTTTGTTTTTATATGTCCCTGCAGCAAATGGCCAGTGATTAGGCCAAAAGCCTGTTTTGAAATTTTCATTAATTTTNATNGGTGTNACNTTANTGATTTCNTCAATATNNTGTTTTTTTAAATATGTTTTGATTTGGAATTCNTATAAATGTAAAACCTCTTTGAATGTTTTAGCATTTAAAGAGGATATACAAATAAAAAAGATTATTAAAANNAGTTTTTTCACAAATTATGACATAAANGGTTCTAATTCTTTTGTGAATGCTTCAGCTGGTTTATGACCAATGATTCTNTGAACTTCTTCTCCATTTTTAAANACTANACAACAGGGTATTGAACTTATTTGNTACTCTTGAGCNGACGTTATATTATCGTCGGTATTTAATTTNTANATTGANACTTTATCTTTTAATGANTCGCTNAGTTGNTCTANCATNGGNGCTATCATTTTNCATGGNCCACACCACTCTGCCCAAAAATCAACTACAACTAANTTTTTGTCGTTTTCTAAAACATTATTAAATGTATCATCAGTTATTTTTTTNGTTGCCATATATTATCTCCANATNTTTTTCTATATTTTAAAAAACAGCTTGGAAACTGTCAAATAGTCTTTATTTTTATTAACAATATAAATTGTATTGTTTTATCGCAAAACGGTCTGTCATTCCCGCAATATAATTTGCAATGATTTCTTCTGTATTAAANTTTACTTCNGTTTCTTTTTGATTTTTANTCTTGATTTTATTTATATANTTTTCNGGNAGATGTTCTTTATTTGTTGAATAGTATTGAAATAGTGATTTAATAATCGATTTTCCAGTTTGATTCATTTCTGTAATTAGAGGGTTTTTATATAAATGGGTAAAAAGATAATTTCTTAGTTCAGAATTTAATTCCTTCATTTCTGGACTAAAACATACAATTTCTGTTGTTTCTAGCTGAATATCTTCTAATGTTTTAATGTTTTTTGATTCGATATTTTTAATTGTATTTTTAAAAACATCCAATACTAAGTTTGAAATAAGTTGACTATTAATTAAATGAATTTTTTGATGTGGNTNTAAATTNGAATATTCTAAATTTATAAGNTTNTTTGCATTTTTCCANAGGGTTATATTNTCGTTTAANTCNTTNATATNTAANANTGANGAGGTAAGACCATCATCTAAGTCATGATTATTATAGGCAATTTCATCTGCTATATTTGCTATTTGAGCTTCAATTGAATTAAAACTACATTTTATTTGAGGATTATCAAAAGGTGTTTTGTGTTTTTTNAGGCCTTCTTTAAGTTCAAAAGATAAATTAAGACCAGGAAATAATGGATANTTTTCTTCTAAATACTCAACAATTTTTAAACTATGTAAATTATGTTCAAAGCCTTTAAAATTTTTTAATAATGAATCTAGTTCTTCTTCGCCAGAATGTCCGAAAGGTGTATGTCCTAAATCGTGTGCTAATGCTATACACTCGGCCAAATCTTCATTAACTTTTAATAGTCTTGCAAGATGTCTTGAGATTTGAGCNACCTCGATGGTGTGNGTTAATCGTGTTCTATAGTGATCTGATGATGTTGACGTAAATACTTGTGTTTTATGTTTTAATCTACGGAATGATTTAGAGTGAATAATTCTATCTCTATCTCTTTGAAAACATGTTCTTGTTATAGATTTATGTTCAGGGTAAGTTCTCCCCTTAGAATATTTNCTTTTTACAGCGTAGGCTTCAAGTAATGTATCTTCTAAGTTTTCGAAATACTCACGCATTAACTAAGATTAAATCTAATGAATTGCTTTATAGTGATATCTTTNGGAAGAATCTCTTTTATTACCTTTTTATCATCTTTGATATAAGCTTGTTCTAATAGACAAACTTCTTTGTAATATTTCTGTATTCTACCCATTACAATTTTTTCAATGATTTGTTCTGGTTTACCTTCTGATTTTGATTGGCTTCTTATGATTTCTTTTTCATTTTCAAGTTCATCATTGTTAACTTCATCAGGTTTTGTGTATGTTGGGTTTGTAGCAGCTACTTGCATTGCAATTGATTTAGCTATGTCAGCTTCACAGTTACCTGTAAATTCAACGATAACACCAATTTTTCCATTCATGTGTGTATAAGATGATAAGTATGCTGCATTGTTTATTTTGTTTACATTTTTTAAAGAAATATTTTCTCCAAGTTTCAATACATAATCGGCAAGGAAATCATTAACTGATTTATTATCAATTTTGATAGATTCAATTTTATCTTGGTTGGTGTAATTTGAGTTTGAAATTTTTTCAGCAATTGTGTTGCCAAGTGATATAAACTCATCATTACTAGCAACAAAATCTGTTTCACAATTTAATTCAATGATTGTTGCACTTTTTAAATCTGAACTTTCACAAATAAATATTCGACCTTCTTTTGTTGAACGATCAGCTTTTTTTTGAGCTTTTGCTAAACCTCTTTCTCTAAGCTTTTTTATTGCTTCATCCAGATTACCATTTGTTTCAACTAATGCCTTTTTACATTCCATTAAACCAACGCCTGTTTTGGTTCTTAATTCATTAACTAAACTTGCGGTAATACTCATGTTTTATCTCCCTATTTTTTTTCAGTTTTTGATTTTTTAGGTTCGTCAGTTTTTTTAGCTTTCTTAACTGTTTCTTTTTTTTCTTTTACTTCTTTTTCAGCTTTTACTGTTTTTTTAGGAGTTTCTTTTTTCTCAGTTTTAGTTTCTTTTTTTGGTGTTTTCTCTTTTTCAACTTTTACTTCTTTTTCAACTTTTGCTGTTTTTTTAGGAGTTTCTTTTTTTTCTGTTTTTGTTTTTACTTCTTTCTTTTCAGCCTCTTCTTTTTCTTCAGAGCCTTTTTTAAAAGTTTCTTCAGTTATTGCCTTTAGGTCTTCTTCTGAAATTTGATTTTCTTGACCTTTTAAAACAGCGTCTGCAATGATTGAGCAGATTAATTTTACAGCTCTTATGGCGTCATCATTTGCTGGAATAGGGTATGTGATATCTAGTGGGTTTGCATTTGTATCTACGATTCCTACTATTGGAATTCCTAGTTTTTTTGCTTCATCTATAGCTAATTGTTCTTTTTTTGTATCTACAACAAATAGAAGTGATGGTGTTTGAATCATATTTTTGATTCCATTTAAATTGTGTGTCAGTTTGTTGTAGGCTTTTGTTTTTCTGGATACTTCTTTATTAGATAAAACTTGTAATGTACCTTCATCTTGCATTTGTTCAAATTCTTTTATTTTATTAATACTACGTCTGATGGTAGAAAAGTTAGTTAATGTTCCACCTAACCAACGGTGGTTGATGTAAGGCATGCTACATCTTTCAGCTTCATCTTTGATTGCTTCTTGGGCTTGTTTTTTTGTTCCTACAAATAAAATTGTACCTCTTTTTTCAACAGCATTTTTTATAATTGAGTGAGCGTCTTTAATTAGGTTGAGAGTTTGTTGAAGATCAATTACATGAATTCCATTTCTTGCAGTAAAAATATATCGTTTCATTTTAGGGTTCCATCGTTTTGTTTGATGACCAAAATGAACACCACATTCTAAAAGCTGCCTCATTGAAACGACTTCGTTGTCTTCATTTTTTTCGTGTTCTGTTTTTTCTTTAATTGTATCTTCCACTATTGCCTCTCATATTATAATATATAACTTATTTAAAAATTATGTTTAAGAATGAAATTTTAATCCTGAACTCCAGTTCAGTCAAGTATATAGTGGAGAATATTTTTGAGTAAACCATTAATAATGCTAATCAATGATCATTTGGAAGATTCCTCTTCTATAGCTCGTGATCTGGCGCATTTTGAAATTGAGATTTTTTCTGATATACAATATGGGCTTAATTTTTTTCAGGAAAACCATACTTATATAAGACTTATTTTAATTTCAACTGAAATCAAAGATTTTAATTTTAAGCAAATTACGGATGATTTTAAACTTCTTAACCCTTCAGTTCAAATTATAATACTTTCTAGACAATTTAATACAAAAGATATTATTGAATATATGAAACAAGGAATTTATGATTTTATCGATTTAAATTCAGGTTTAGATGCAGTAAAAATATCAGTGAATAATCTACTTGAAAAAAGTTATGTTATAGATTCTTCAGAAAATCACTTTGGTATTACACAACAAAATTNAGAACAAATGCTTTTAAATACNCTGACTTTACTAGATATGCTATTGCTTGAAGATTTTAATTCAGTNGATGATGTTCAAGAGATTTCAAAAAATTATTCCAATTGGAAAAAAACTGAACTTGATCAAGTNGATGTTCCGTCTATATTAATTGTTGAAGATGANCCTGAATGTAATGATATGTTTTATGAGTTTTTATCGGGNGATTTTAATGTGTATTCTGTTTTTGANGGAGAATCTTGTANAGATATTTTAAAAACGGAATCGTTTGATATTATTTTATTAGATTTATTTTTACCAGATATGGCNGNATCTGATTTGGTTCAANATTTTTTTAATAGTAATCCTTCAACCAAAATAATAGTNATTACAGCTTTTGANTTTTCAAGAGAAGTNATTGATGTNATGCGTGCAGGGGCATCTGATTTATTGCATAAGCCTGTTNTAAAGGAAGAGTTGATTACAGCANTTGATGTTGCGTGGTCTGANATTATACAAAATAAGGTTATTTTAGCTTCTGAAGTTAATTTTTTTCAAAACNAGCTNAATGATGATCAAAAAGTTTGNATGTTAAAAAACTTATATATTCATTATCAAAAACAACACAAAGACTTTACTTTTTTTGAAATCTTTCTTTTTTATCCAGAATTAAAAAATATTAATTTNCCTGAAAATTTTTCNCTNCCNNATCATATNAANGATCAAACAATNGGTACNTTTATNGAATCGATTCGGTCAGTAGATATTGCAATTTAAATTTCCTTTTTTAATTCTTTTANAATATTGTTTAGAACATGAATATTATGAATGCTTAATAGCGTGTGGGCTAATAATTCATTACTTATAAATAAATGGCGACAGTATGCTCTACTAAAATTTTNNCATGTNTAACANTCNCAANTTGAATCAATTGGGTTTGGGTCGTTTTTAAACTCAGCTTTTTTTATATTAANTCTTTTTTTATNAATAAATACNTGTCCGTGACGTGCNATTCNNGTTGGAANGACNCAGTCAAACATATCAATTCCTGAGTTGATTGCANNNTNAATNTTTTCTGGTAAGCCGATTCCCATNACGTATTTTGGTTTNTTTNTAGGTAATAATGGGCTACAAAAGCTTATGAATTCATGNAGTTCTTCTATNGGTTCCCCAACACTTAATCCGCCTATNGCGTANCCTGGTANATCAAGTCTNGCTAAGAGTTTCNGCACTTTCTTNACGGAGATCTTTATAAAANCCACCTTGAACAATTCCAAAAAGCCAATTTTTNACTTNTTTTTCTTTCCAATAGGTTGTTGCTTCNTTTTCCCATTTGTGGGTAATTATCATTTCGTTATAGGTTTGTTTTTTATTTGTGTTATANGCTGTGCAGATATCTAAAACCATCATAATGTCACTGTTAAATGCCAGTTGTAGATCAATTACAGACTTTGGNGTAAAGGTATGTTTACTNCCATCAATATGAGATTGAAAGGTGACTCCNTTTTCTGTGATTTTNCGATTTCCTGATAATGAAAATACTTGGTAGCCACCTGAGTCAGTCAAAATAGGTTTATTCCAATTCATAAACTTATGAAGTCCTCCAAANGATTTAATGAGTTCTGGACCTGGTCTTAAGGCGAGATGATATGTATTNGCAAGAATTATTTGACTATCTGTATTATGTAGCATTTCTGGTGTTAGTGCTTTTACCGTTGCTTGTGTTCCAACTGGCATGAAGCATGGTGTTTCAATTANNCCNTGNGGNGTATGNANTTTNCCNATTCNTGCTTTTGTTGTTGTTGATTCTTTAANAATTTCAAATTTATACTCTTGTTGCATTGTTGAAGTATACAAATAATCGTAGAACNATNAAAGATNAATGANTTATAAAAATTGGCTTACGAGTGTGTTTANCATATANAAGCCTTTTGATGTNGCNTTAATATGATNTTTTGTCTTTTTTATGTAGNTTAAAGTATATAACGTATCTAATTGTTGTTTATATTTTTTTTCAAAATTAATGTTGTATGTTTTGTTTATGAATGTAATATNTAAACCTGAAAGTTGTCTGAAATTTGCTAAGATATGTTCTTTTAGTAAGTCATTTTTATTAAGTGGGGGTATTGATTTTTGAAAGATTGGCGGNATAGGTTTGTTTAAGTAATTTTTTAATGAATTATCATTTGTGAANCTGAAAGGGTTTATGAAACTGTGGCCGCTTGGACCTAATCCAATAAAATTTCCAAAATTCCAATAATTTTTGTTATGTTCACATTCATAGTCTNGTTGAGCAAATGAAGATACTTCATATTGATTGAAATTTGCTTNTTTTAGAGTTTTTTGGATTAATTTATATTGTTCGAGTTCTTTTTCAGGATCTAATTGTTTAATTCCTTTTTTATGAAATACGGTATTGTCTTCTATTGTGAGGCAATATGTTGAAANATGATTTGGTTTATATTTTAANATTTGGTCTAGTGTTATTTTTAATGAGGTTAATCCGGTTTTTTTCAATCCGAACATTATATCTACACTTAAATTCCAGTTTTTTATTTTTTTTNATGANGTTTAGTGCTTGGTGTGATTGTTNAGGGGAATGACCTCTTCCTAGATATGAACATTCTTTTTTATCNAATGTTTGTACNCCGAGACTAATTCTATTAAATCCGGCTTTTTTGAAATGATTTAATGTGTCACTGTTTATATCTTCTGGGTTTGCNTCAAAGCTTTTTTCATTACANNCACTTAAATCAAATGTTTCTTNAAGACTATTCATTATTGTTTGAATAGATATNCTTGATAAAACACTTGGTGTTCCACCTCCAAGAAAAATACTTTTTAGNTTTATTTTTTTTGTGCGTTTATAATATTTAATTTCTTTTTGTAANGCTTGTATAAAATCTTTTTCAGATGATGGGGTCCAAGACATTTTATAAAAATCACAAAAAGGGCATAGCACAGTGCAAAAGGGTACGTGTAGNTATAAACCGATGGGTTTATCGATTAAGATAGTGTTATTGAATTTTGACAATTTGGACATTTTTCAAAGCTTGAATTACTNGAAAACCCACACTTNGAGCAAAATGTTTGGTTTGCTTTTTTTATGGGNGTTTTTAAATTAGGTTTTATTAATAAAAAATAAAGTATNGGNCCAATNGGTATNGGNATAAANGCNGATAANCCAAANATAATTCCTANAANAGGNTTCTTTTTACTATAACAATCATAAAAAATATATGAAGCTAATATTATTGATGTTAGAAGAGGTAAAAACCTCACTAGAGCCATTACACTACTTCGGCAGACATTTCCGGAGCATTCTTGCTCATTTCAATTGTAGTGCCTTTACCTATATCGGAAACAAATTTAGAATCATCCATTAAATTTTTTATAAATTCTAATCCAAGACCTAAACCCAGTTTTTCTTGTGAAAGCTTAACTTGTTTTGTTGTTCCAACATCTGATAAATTAAATCCTTTTCCATAATCTTTCACGATTATTGTGAGNTTTGTTCCATTAACAACTGTTTCAATATCGATGATATCTTTTTCAGGGTTTGGNGTGTTTCCATANGCATGTTGGATAACATTNGTACAAGCTTCTGAAACAGANACTTTTATATCTTCAATGACATCNATGGGGAAATTCATTCTTGAAGCNACTCCAGATAAAGCTAATCTAATTACACCTACAAACTCTGACGAGCAGGGTACTTGCATTTTTAATTTTAATTCTTTACTTGTATCAGACTTCATTTATCAACTCTACCTCGTTGCTATTTTCGTATAATGTAATNTTTTTTCGTTCTAAACCAGACACTTCAAAAATTTTTTTAATTTGNGGNTTTTTGCAAATAATATGNATTATACCTGAATCTTTTTCAAGAGTTCNTGCTGTATGTGCAATNGTTCCTAAACCAGTACTATCTATNTANATAATATCATCTAAATCTAGTACAAAATTTTTAGATCCAGTATCAATAATTGCTGATAGTGCAGATCTTAATTTTCCACATGTGTAAATATCGATTTCACCTTTAACTTTAACAATTGGNATATTTTTTTCTTCAGTAGTCTCAACCGAAATATTTTCGATCATCAATGCCTCCGATAGTATTAATTACTCTGATATGCTTAATAATTATATAACAATTTANAACTAAATCAAAGATTCTATTACAGTGTAATTGATATTGTCATATCGTTTGGTAAATAATTTTCGATAATTTTATAGGATAGATTTAGTTTATCTAGTAGTTNGATNATTTCTTTTTTTTTGAAGTAAACAAACTCTNTCGATCTTTTAAATGAATTGGNTTTATCTGATAATACATTAAATATGATTTGTTTTTTTGCAGTTATTGCCATANGTTGAAGTTGTGNAAACAAATAATCATTATGGTTTTCCATTCTTAAGTTAAACACACCACATGCGATGACNACATCAAACCTGTAATGCANNGATATTGTTTTAATNTCTGTGCATTTAAAAATACCTTTTGGGTAGGCTCTTTGGGCTCCAACAATCATATTTGCACTAATATCAATACCTGTATATGTAATAGTGGTATTTAAAGTTTTTAAATAATGAAAAAAATCACCATAGCCNCAGCCTAAGTCACATAAGCTTTTATTTTCTGGTAAAAGGTTNTCNTAAATTACTTCAAACCGACGATACTGATTAAANTCAGATTGCCATTGAAGCGCTTTTATTGAGTTTTTATATTTGCTTGCCCGATNATTATAATATTCAGATAGTTTACTTTCTGTAAAAAACGTTTTTTCTTTAGTGAACACTTGTCGTTGATTTAGCAAGATATTCAGCGATTTGAACTGCGTTTAATGCGGCACCTTTTTTTAGGTTGTCAGCAACAATCCANAGTTCTACAGCATTATCTATTGAAACNTCTTTTCTGATTCTACCNACGTAGACATCATCTTTTCCAGCNACATCTTTTGGTGTAGGGTAGGTTAGTGAACTTGGGTCATCAAGGACGGTAACTCCANTAAAGTTATCTAAAACAGTTCTTAATTTATCTAAATCAATAGGTTTTGTTGTTTGAATATTTACTGCTTCACTATGTGAAATAAATACAGGAACNCGNACAGCNGTGGCNGTTANTTTAATGTTTGGATCAAGAATTTTTTTTGTTTCTTCGATCATTTTCATTTCTTCTTTTGTATATCCATTTTCTTGAAATACATCAATTTGTGGTATGACGTTAAATGACATAGAGTGAGGAAATACTTCAGCTTCCGCTTCTTTTCCCGCAAGGTTATAACGAGAGTGGCTTTCGAGCTCTTGTAATGCTTCTTTACCTGCTCCNGAAACGGATTGGTATGTTGAAATTACAACTCTTTCGATNTTAAATTCATCATGAATAGGTTTAAGTGCCATTACCAATTGTGCAGTTGAACAATTTGGGTTTGCGATAATTCCATTATGNTTCTTTGTGGCTTCACCATTAACTTCGGGAACTACTAAAGGAACATCTTTTTTCATTCTAAAAAATGATGTGTTATCAATNACTNNAGCGCCTGCTTTTGCAGCAATTGGAGCAAATTTTTCTGAAATACTTGATCCTGCTGAAAATAATGCAAAATCGATATTTTTAAATGATTCTTCAGTTAATGCTTTTACNTTAACTGGTTTTTNATTAAACATTAATACCTGNCCTGCGGATTTTTCTGATGCTANTAATTCAATGGTTTCAATAGGAAATTGTCTTTTTTCTAGAGTATCTAATAATTCTTGGCCGACTAAACCTGTTGCCCCTACAATAGCTACATTAAATTTTTTCATAATTGTCTCCCGTTCTTNATGTAGNATGACTTTAGCAGAATAAAGGCTGTTTTTGAAGNTTTATCTCGTTTTTTTGTGTTTAAATGTTGAAAATAGTGTTAACCCAATCCAGATTAGTACTAATGCATAAATNATACAGTANGTNGGNGCAATATCTANAAATAATGAANTNGNTANTCCAATAATTGANCCAACGGCACCGATNANCCANGCANTAATAAGNCGNNTTTTAAACTGATTATATANTANNGTAGCTGATATGATAGGNANTACAAGATANGAAAATACTAATAAAACGCCAGCTATTNTAACNGANGANGTNACAACTAATCCAAATAAAATGTAAAATANNANATCCCATTTAAGNATTGTTNGNTGTANAAANTTTGTGTGACATTTNATAAGAATTAGTCCAATTATAGTGTATAGAATATAAGCAAATATTACTTCTTTTGGTTGTANAAATAATAGGTGNCCTGATAGCATTTCATTTAAATGATGGCCTTCCATACCTGTGCTAGAAATAATACCAATGGCAAGTGCTGTTGCAGTAATATAAAGTATTCCAATGATNGCTTCTTGCTGGTTTATTTCATTGAAGATGGGTTTTAGACTTATAAAAATAATTGAAGCTATAACTGTAAATATAAATCCTATTAAAAATAATAGGATAGCTGACTCAATAGCAAATGCTACTCCAANTAAATANCCTAGTGCTGCCCATTGTGCTAAAGCGATATCAATAAATAAAATTCCTCTTTTTAAGACAAAAGACCCAAAATAAACATGTATNAGAACTAGAATGATAGTAATAANAAANGGGAGTAAAAGTAATGAAAACATGATTATAANGAATTGAAAATAGTATCAAATAAGTCAATGTATNTGTTAATGTTTTGNTCTCCAACATTGGCTGATAATTTAACAAACTTTCCATTTACTGCTGCAGCAAATGTTTTNCCATCATGAGTTGGAAAATANCTTGCGTTTAAAATAATAATGTCTTTNTTATNNGTTAATACTATTTTTTTTAGCTGGGTTAAATGTTTTACACTAGGGGGAATCCCAGGAAGAGGTTCTAACTCACCAATATGGTCTAGGTTAAATGCATCAAATAAATAGTCCCATGTTTTATGATAGGTTATAAAAGAGCTGTTTTTTAATAATCTTGCCTTTTCTTCCCATTCGTTAATTTTTATTGANAATTTTTCTGCAAATAAAAATGTGTTTCGTTCATAAATATCAGCATTTTGAGGATCAATTTTGATTAAATGGTTTTTTATTTGTNGTGCAATTACAATGCCGTTTCTTGGATTAAGCCAATAATGTGGGTTTCCATATTTATGAANATCNCCATGGCGACCATCTAATTTCCCTGTTGGGACATCAAGTTTTTTTATGTTTTTTGATGCATCGATGTAGCCTATTTGATTTGGAAAGATAATTTTATTTTTAGCAACTTGAATTAAACTATCTACATATGAATCTTGTCCCATTCCTAATCTTATTAATAGATCAGCTTTTTTTACTTTCATAACCATCGAGGGTTTTGGAATAATGTTATGTATGTTCCGACTTCCCTTTACAAGAGAAGAAACATGGACTAAATCGCCCCCTATTTCTTTTGTTATTGAGGCAAAATCTTCATTTATAGTGACTACTCTTATCTGAGTAGCCACTATCGTATTTGTTAATAGAATGGTAAGAAAGAGAAATAATAAACGTTTAAGATTATTGTAAAACATGTGAGTGAGGACCCATTCCAAACATTAGTTTTGCATAAAATGTATCTTCAACGCCTTCACCTGTAGAATATTGAAATCTAAACTTAGTTGTTTCCGTTAATTGTCTTGTTAACATTAAAGCTATTTCTGTTTTCTCTGAGCCTTCATCACCATGTGTTCCTAAAAATGCATAGCGTAAACCAGCATTAAAATATTGATTATGCTTATATACAGCACTTGCAAAATAGCCTGATTGAGTTTCTCTAGCTTCGCCGTCTTCACCATAATTAGCTTGGTAAATTTCTGATTGTAACTTTAATGANCTTTGATTACTTAAGTCTCTTTGTAACGTGATATCAAGTCCCATTAATTGTTGTTGATCNGATTCTGCTGATGCTGTAGCGTTACCTAAAACAATATTTAGGCCAAGCTCTAATTCGTTTTGGTTATTTAGTTCGAAAGAATTCCATAATCGACTTGTAATGATTTTGTTTTCGTATTCAACGTTTGAATGTGTTGCTCCACTTTCTTCTGCAATTGCTTGGTAAGCACCTACTTCGAATTGACTATAAAAAGATAGTGGTAATAAATAATTTAAACTTCCACCTTCTCCTGCTAAATTATGATCTGAGCCAAAAAATTGTTTTGATACGATGGATCTATTCGCAAAGTCAATTTGTTCAGGATGAAGTTGATTTATTTTTCCAACATTTAAAAACTTTTTACCAAGAATTGCTCCAATTCCAAAATTTCTTGTTGAATTTGGTAATAAGACTTCAAATAAATTTGCAAATGTTAAGTAGCCTTCTTCGAGCTCATACTCGAATAAGCCGGAGTCATTTTTGTGAAGTGCAGTAAAGATATCAACTTTTATTGATGGGTATAAGTAGTGTTGAAAAGCAAATTCTAATTCTTCTATTTCAAATGACTTTGTTGAGTCTGAATAGGTCGTACCATAATGGCCTATAACAGAAATATCTGGTAATTCAGTAACCTTGTTTGTTTGTCCTATTATGCAATTTATAAATAATAAACAAAATATAACCGTAGCGCTTAGTTGTTTCATTTTTTACTCCTTATGAAAAATTATTTAAATTATAATTGAGAATTTGTCTTAATGCAATTTTGTTGCATTAATTTAGATTATATTTTCTAGACCATAAATTAGGCCAGTATGTGTTGCAGTCGCTTTTATTGCCAGGATTAATCCAGGCATAAATGCTTCGCGAGAAATAGTATCATGGCGAATGGTAAGACTTTGGCCTGTTGTTCCAAAAATAACTTCTTGATTGGCTACTACGCCAGGAATTCGTATTGCATGGATTGGAATGTTATTAACAATAGCACCTCTTGATCCGGGTAATAATTCTTTTTCAGTTAATGTTTCATTATTTATAGTTGAGTTTTTTTCGTTAATTAATTGAGCTGTTTTGATGGCTGTTCCAGATGGGGCATCAGCTTTTTTATCATGATGATACTCAATGATTTCACAACGATCCATAAATTTAGCTGCCTCTTGCGAAAAGCGCATCATCAAAATGGCACTTATAGCAAAGTTTGGACAAATAATAATTAATTTATTTTTTTCTATAGCTATTTTTTCGAGTTCTTTGAGTTCTTTATCTGTTAAACCTGTTGTTCCTATAACAGCATGGTTATTATTATTTAATATGATTTTAGAATTTTCAAAAACTGAAGATGGATGGGTTAAATCAACTACAATATTTGATTTTGAAGCAATAATTATGTCTTTGAGATTATCATTCATATCAGTTTTAGCTACAAGAACTAAATTGGGATCATTTTCAACAGCTTTTACTGCTTCTTGACCCATTTTACCCATTGCACCATTGATTATGATATTTGACATGATTTAATTGTATTGGGCTTTAAAACTAATATCAAGATAATGTTTTGTGAGATAATTAAGTTAGAAGTTATTTTTTATTTAATTTTTTTTAGTTTTTAATGTTAATAGTAAACTAATGCTTAAAACACTTCCCACAAAAATGCTTGGTAGGATTGCGTCGCGATAAGACATCGGGTATATGACATCAGGAATGTAACTGTATTTTGGCTTGGTGTTTGCTTGATGAAATTGGTTTTTTTTATCTTTGAATCCTTCGTTTAATAGGTTAAAAAAATGTTTATTATTATGCTGATTTTTTTCGATTAGCATATTGTGTGGAAAATGATCTAATGTAATTATTTTTTTGTCTTTTAAGATAGTTTTTGTTAGTTCATTTGAAACTGTTTTTTCTCTTGATGTAAGAAAAATTGTGATTGGATATATTGGTATCTTATTGAATGTCGTTCTTACTTGTTGATATGCATTTAAAATGTGCTGAGGTTTTAAGAAATACCAACCCAGTTGGTCGGGATGTCCATTTCTTTTGATGTCTGTCATATAGGTAGAGAGTTTTGTGCCCAACCCATTTAGTTTATCTAAAAAGTCAAAAGATTTGATGGTAAGACTATCTTTTAATCTATAAACGTCTAAAAATGGTGCAATGAAAGTACATGTTTTTTTAATGTTTGGGGATAACTTTTCAGTAATATCTTTTGCAAAACTGGCACCGAAAGAGGAACCAACAAGATGAATTTTTGTATTTGTAGTTTCTAGTTCATTTAGTGTTTTGACGGTTTCATTAATAAATATTTCTCGTTTGGCTATAGAAAATTTTTCTTTTGGAGGCTTTTTTGAAATATGATATGGAAGTGCCAGTGCAATACAATGATAGTTTTTTGATTTCATATATTCCATTACATTAGTATTTTCTTCAGCACAGGCACCTAACCCATGAATAAAAATTATTAAATTGTTTATAGATGATTTTTTTATGATTTTTATTTTGGGTTTAAATTGAGTCTCGATTGTGTCAAAGTTTGGATATAGCGTTTGTATTAGAGTTATTAATTTATTTTCAATTAAATAGTAAGCAGGTGTTTTTATTGAGATGAGTTTAAACATTTCTTATGAGTTTATTTAGTGTGTTTATTGAAGATACTTTTTATTTCAGATGAAATGCTTTCGATTGATTTGTTTTCAATAGAGATTACATTTATTCGATTTGGGAATTCCTTAGCTTGATTTAAAAAACCTTGGCGTACTTTTTCATGAAAACTTAGTTCTTCTTGTTCAAATCTATCAAGTGCAGCTCGTTTACTTGCACGAGAAAGACCAATTGATGGGTTGCAATCGAATAAAATAGTTAAATCAGGATATAGATTAATCATTTTATCTAAGAACTTTATATACTCAATAGAAATACCCCTTCCTTCATATTGGTAAGCATATGTCGAATCGATGTAGCGATCACAGAGTACAATTTTTTTTTCTTTTAAAGCAGGTAGTATAACTTTTTCAACATGCTCTGCTCTATCAGCAAAAAAGAGTAATAACTCTGTGTGATTGTGCTTAAATTTGGTATTTGGGTCTAAAATTATTTTTCGAATAATTTGGCCAAATTCAGTTCCACCTGGTTCTTTTGTAACTAATACGTTGTAGTTGATACTTTTTAAATAATCAGCCAATAACGTGATTTGTGTAGTTTTTCCTGTGCCTTCTATCCCTTCAAATGTAATAAACATTAGACTCTTGGATAAACTCGTAACCTTCGATTAGGGTCTTCACCTACACTCATTGAGTTTAGGCCAAATTTATGTGCAACCTCATGTTGAATGGTTCTTAGATAATTCGGCTTTGGTGATAGTTCTACGAAACGGCTTTCATTTAAAACTCTTTTACATGCAATTTCGGCTTCAAGTTGAGCTTCGCTTTTAAGTTCTTCTTCAGATTCAGTTAATTTAAATAATGAGCGTAAAAACTTTGTAATATCTTCATTTTCTTGAGAAGTAATAATGTGTAAAGAAACATTATGTGTTTTAGCTAACTTATTTACTTTTGATTTTGGACCTGTTTTAGATTTTGTTGTTAAAATTAAATCTGCTTCACTTATATCTTTAGCTATTTTTACAGGAACCTGTAAAGATTTGTAGAGCATTTTTAAGCGATTTTCATTTATTCCAAATGGAAAAATTGTTTTAGCTTTATGATTTAAAATGCTTTTTGATTCTTGTCTTTTTGCTTGATTTGTTATGCTTTCGTGTTCATTTACAGTCAAATCTCCAGTCGCTGTTCGTTTTCTTATTTCTGGTTCAATTGGGTCTGAGTTTAATGATGCGTCAATGTGTGCTGCAACTGGATTGTATATTGCAAAGACATCACGTGCTCTAATTTCGATAATAACATCAAAGGTCGGCGGTGCTTTTCGTTCAAGAACTGTTTTTGATGTACCTCTAAACTTTGCTTCTTCATCGCCCAATATGACACTTTGAAAACCTCCAATTAAGTCACATAAAGTAGGGTTTTTTATTAAATTATCTAACTGATAACCATGAGCTGTTGCAACAAGTTGTACGCCTCTTTCTGCAATAGTTCTACTTGCTCGTGTTTCTTCTTCAGTTCCTATCTCATCGACAATTATTACCTCGGGCATATGATTTTCAACGGCTTCTATCATAATGGTATGTTGTTTGTCGGGTGAAGGAACAGGCATTCTTCTTGCATACCCAATTCCTGGATGTGGAATATCGCCATCGCCTGCTATTTCATTTGATGTATCCACTACAACAACTCGTTTATGTGCTGCTGTTGATAGGACACGTGCAACTTCTCGTAATATAGTTGTTTTACCTATTCCAGGAGGACCTAAAAATAGACAGTTTTGACCGCTTTCGACAATATCTTGGATGATATCAACGGTACCTTCGACGGCACGGCCTATTCTACAAGTTAATCCAATAACATTCCCCGATCTGTTTCGAATAGCAGATATTCTATGCAATGTTCGTTCAATTCCTGCTCGATTATCTGTGTTAAATGTTCCGATTCGTTCTGTAACTCCATTTATATCTTCTTGTGTTATTTCGCCAAGTTCCTCAAGTCTAAAAACTGTATGTGAAAAGCGAACTTCAGGACAAAAACCTAAATCCATTACGATTTCAATGAGTGATGTTAAGTTGTTATAGTCGTTTAAATGTTTTGTTAAACGTTCTGGTAATAGATCGAAAAGAAGTTTTAAATCGTCGACTTTACCAACTAAGTTATTTTTCATTCTTTAAGCCCCTTATTTAGTTTTTTAAGTGTTGTTGTTGAGGGTTTAAACCCTATTGTTGTTTGTTCAGGTAAGATAATTTCTTCTTTTGTGATAGGGTGTAATATTCTGCGGCTTGCTTTTTGTGTTAATTGAAATGACCCAACATTTTTTAAATTAACTTTATGGCCTAATTTTATTTTATTTACAATTACTCTAAAAAAATCTTCTACATAAAGTGTTGCTCTTTTTTTTGTCCAATTTAACTCTTTTGCTAACGTATTAATAATATCTTGTTTGTTCATATTAATTTACGGATACCTCTGTTCTGCCATTTATAGCTTGCTTTAATGTAATTTCATCTGTGTAATCAATATTAGCACCCATTGGTAATCCATGTGCTAATTTTGAATATTTAATATTGAAAGGTTTTAATATTGATAGTAGGTACATCGTCGTTGTGTCACCTTCTACACTAGGATTTATGGCTAAAATAATTTCATTAAATGCATTATTTTTAATTCTTACTACTAATTCGTTTATTCTTAATGATTCGGGTTCAATATTATCTAATGGAGAAATTAAGCCACCTAGTACGTGATAGATGCCATTATAGGCATTTGACTTTTCAAGAGCATAGATATCTTTTGGTTCAGCTACTATACAGAGTTTGGTTTTATCACGAGAAGTGCTACTACAAATTGAACATATTTTTTCAAATGAAATATTAAAGCAACTTTCACAATAACAAATATTTTTTTTCGTTAATATTATTTCTGATGTTAGTTGTTCAACTTCATTCTTAGAAATAGATATTAAATAAAAAGCTAAACGCTCTGCTGACTTTTGACCAACTCCTGGAAATTTTTTTAGTTGATTAATTAAGCCCGTTAGCGGATTCACAATTTAAGTTAAACCTGGAATATCTAAACCTTCTGAAATTGCTGATAATTTACTTGAAGCTATCGTTTTAGCTTTTTTCGCAGTTACATTGAAAGCTTCTTGAATTTCTTTTTCTAGTTTTTTCTTTTCTTTTTCGCCTTTTGACCCAAGTGCAGCTAGTTCAGGTGATAATTGGATTCCTAAACACTCCAATTCACCATTGAGTAATACTTTTACTGTTTTATTAGAATTTTCACCCATAATTTTTTCTAGTTTTAAAGAATCTTGAACTTTTTTCATTTCACTTTTCATTTCTTGGGCTTTTTTTACTAAATTCCCCATATCTTTTAATTTTCCGAACATTTATTTTCTCCTTGATAACTAATCTAAATATATTTTGTCATTAAAGCTTATTCTTAGCAAGATAAAGGGTTCTAAAGGACACTTCCATCGAACATACTAACAATGTTGTTGATTGATTCTGATTCTTTTTTAACCGGTTCATTATTCTGATTACTAAACGTTTCTTGAGTATTTTCTTCTATGATTTCATCTTTTGAATTATTTTGATCGTCAAATTTAATATTTAAATCCTGTTCGAAGATCGTTTTTATGTAGGATTTTAACAGGTTGATTTGTGAAGATTCATTTAACTTTTCAAAAAAGAACCCAAATGATTGGGCAAGTTTAATTGTTAAACAATTTGTTTCAAATTGTACAACTTTTGAATTTCTTATCATGGAAAAAGTAGCTGGTTTATCTTGTCTGATTTTTTCAAGTACTTTTTCCCAACCATTATTTACTTCGGTTAGCGAGTTTGTTTGAGCAACAGGAACTTTAGGTTTTTCTATCTTAGGGCTAGGTTGGATTGGACTTTGTTGTTGAATCGGATTTTTGATAGGTTGAGTTGGTTTTTCTATTGGATTTGAAGTTGGAGTTGGTGTAGGCATTGTGAATGAAGCTTTTTTTGATGGTGTCGGTTCTTGTTGTTTTAACTGAACTTGTGGGGTTGGGGTTATATCTTTTTTAACTTCTGTTTTGGCAAACACTAAATTGGCTTGCTCATTTTCTGTAATTAATTGAAGCAACCGTATTTGTATTAGTAATTCAGGATTTGAAAACCATCGGGTTTCTGATTCAATTTTTGCAAGGGTTTCAAGTAATTTAGTGCTTTCAGTTAGGGTTGATAACTCTGCTAAAGTATTCACTTTTTCTTTATGAATTTTAATTGAACCATCATTATTGCATTGTTTTGCTAAAATTGATTTTCCAACTTGTATTGAATCATGAATTAGTTGGTAGGGGTTAATTCCTGCTGCAAATATGTCACTTAGTATAGAATGAACTTCCTCTTTGTTTTTTTTGAAAATAGCTTCGTATAATGAGAAAATTTGATCTGATTTTGAAGCACCAAGAATATCGAGAATATCATTATCATTTATGGTGTTTCCTTTAAATGAATAAATTTGGTCAAATAATGATAAAGCGTCGCGCATACAGCCTGATGAATTTTGACTAATTATACTTAAACCTTCTTCTGAGATAGTAATATTTTCTTGTTCACAGATATGTTTTAATTGGATTGTGATTTCGTCTTCAGTTAAATTTCGAAATCTTAGGTGCTGACAACGGGAATGTATTGTTATAGGTATTTTATGAGGTTCTGTTGTGGCTAACACAAAAATGGTATGAGATGGAGGCTCTTCTAGTGTTTTAAGTAATGCATTAAATGCACCGGTGCTTAGCATATGAGCTTCGTCGATGATGTAAAATTTTGTTTTACATTCCACGGGAGCAAAGTTTACTTTGTCGTTTAAATCTCTAATATTATCTACACCTGTATTTGAGGCAGCATCTATTTCTACAATATCTACGCACAAGCCTTTTGTTATTCGAGTACAAATTGGGTTGTCTAGGTTGTCAAATTGATCTTCTTCTTGAAAGGTATTTACTGCTTTTGCAAAAATTCGTGCAATACTTGTTTTTCCTGTTCCACGCGGACCAGAAAAAATATAAGCATGAGATAGTCGTTTATTTGTAATAGCGTTTTTTAATGTTTCAACAATATGATTTTGACCACATATTTCGTTAAAATTTTGTGAACGGTATTTTCTGTAAAACGTTAATCGAGACATTCTTTAATAGTATAGTATTAGTTGCTTTTTTTTAAGAGTTTATCTTTGGGTAAAAAAAATAACGTCTATTTATATCTGTATTAATTTAACTGTTTTGTTTTGTTTTGTTTTAATTTTTTTTGCAATTTTTTTTATAGTATATTTTAGGTTTATTTTGTATAATTTGCAAAAAATTTAGTTAACTTGGTATGTATGTTCGATATTAATATTGATGATAATTTTAATAACTTTGGAAATGTAGTTGGTTCAAGGCGTAGGGCACTTAGCGATCCTTTTCCTAAAACTAAAAAACATCCTTTAACTACTGCAGTATTTGTAAAATCTATTACAAATGTAGAAAATAATGCTTTAGAAGCTTCTAGTGCTGAGGGTCTTTTTCAAGATTTGGATAATTTGAATGCTGAATTGCGTTCAAAAGATGAAACTATAGATGAGCAAAATAGTCAAATTAAAAAGTTAGAAGATATACAGAATCAATACTTCGAAGTAAACACGAAATTGCTACTGGAAAACACGCGTTTTAGTAAGCAAATTAGTCACTTAAAACAAAATTCTTTTGAAAATTTTTCTTCTGAAATTGAAGAAAAATCAATTAAAGCGTTTACTGTTCTTATGTCAGCATCTATTGTATTAGCTCCTGCTTTAAATGAGCTAAATGAAAGTTTTTTTGACACTTCTTTAAAACGTTCGATTAGAAGTACTTTCAATTTCTTTATTGATGCGACGAGTTTTTATGTTACAGGCTCTTTTGCTGCTCTTACAGGAAATATGACAAAAGATAGTATTGGGAATAAGCTTTTTTATGGTGGATTTATTATGTGTTTTAAGTTGGCTTTTCAGGAGGTTATTTTAAGACATTCCATAGAAACTATCTTCAATATGGAAAAAAATGCTTGTGCTAATTTGGAAAGTACATCTACTAATTTTGAAAATACTTGTACTAATTATAATGTATTTAATTCTATAAATTTTCATCGTATTAACACAGAACTTCTGGCTTTTGTTTTAATTGCCGCAGTTACTCATGGATTAAAATCTAATCGATAATTCTTATTTTTCTTAAACTTTTAATATCTTTTTGATAGTCTTAAAGCATGAATATAGCATTAATGGGTTCTTTGGGCATGTTAGGATGTGAATTTAAGGTTTATTTTGAAAAAAATAAACTTTCTTTTACTGGATTTGATGAATTTTCTTGTGATATTACAAATGAAGAGTCGTGTCGTGAGGCTTTTAAAAATCAATCATTTACTCATATTATTAATTGTGCCGCATTTACAAAAGTTGATGCCTGTGAAAATGAGCAGGAAATGGCATACGCAATTAATGCGGCGGGGGCTCAGAATTTAGCTAATATTTCTTTGGAATATAATATTCCTTTAATTCATTTTTCTACGGATTATGTCTTTGATGGATTAAAAGAAGATTTATATATTGAAGATGATGAGCCTAATCCCATTAGTTATTACGGTTTAACAAAATTAGAATCAGAAACATTTATTAAATCTATTTGTCATAAATATTATATTTTTCGTGTTCAATGGCTTTATGGGGAATATGGACAGCATTTTATTAATACGATTAAATCACTTGCAAAAACTAAAGATCAAATAAGTGTTGTTAATGACCAACGTGGCACACCTACCTGGACTTATTCGATTGTTCAACAAGTTATGATGAGTTTAACGAAAGATATTGATTATGGAGTTTATCATTTAAGAGATTTTGGAGAAGTGACTTGGTATGAATATGCTCAGTTTATTGTNGATCAATTAAACTTAGGTTTAAATATAAATAAAACAGACTCGCANACTTATANCCTTCCTGCAAAACGTCCATTGAATGGAACATTAAATTGTACTAAATTACATAATGCCATTGATTTTAAACCTAATCACTGGCAAGATCATGTTAAAAGATTTTTGGGAGATAAGATATGAANATTGCTTTAGGTTCTGATCATGGTGCATTTGAATTGAAAAATCAGTTAATAACTTATTTAAATCTAAAAGAAGATANTCAGACTATTGATTTGGGTGTAAATACTACTGAATCTGTTGATTATCCTGATTTTGCTGATAAGGTTGTTCAAGAAATTCGTAATGGAAATGTTGATTTAGGTATTTTATGTTGTGGAACTGGAATTGGTATTAGTATTCGTGCTAATCGCCATAAAGGTATTCGTGCCGCTTTAGTATATGACGAGTTTACAGCACAGATGGCTAAGGCGCANAATAATGCGAATATTTTGTGTTTTGGTGGACGAACAACTTCTTTTGAAGAGGCTAAAACATATCTAGATATTTGGCTCAATACAGACTTTGAAGCTGGTAGGCATCAGCGTCGACTTGATAAGTTGGATGTTTAATTGTTTCCTACGTATTTATAGCCAGGTCTGATGATTCTTTTTCCTGATAATGATTCTTCGATTCGATGAGAACACCATCCAACTGCACGGGCCATTGCAAAAAGTGGGGTATATAATTCAACAGGAATATTTAAGCAATCATAAACAAAGCCAGAAAAGAAATCCACATTTGGTGATATAACCTTTGTTGATCCTTTAACTTTTGTGAAAACTTTTGGGCCTAGCTCTTCAATTAAAGTGTATAATTTATAGTCTTTTTCTCGATTTTTCTCAGTTGCTATTTTAATAGCTAGGTGTTTAATGGCTAAGGCTCTAGGATCTGATTTTGTATAAACAGCATGCCCTAAACCATATAATTTGCCAGATTTATCGCCAGCTTCTTTATTAACTAATTTTTCTAAATAAGATTCTATTTCTGTTTCATTATTAATGTCGGTAAGATTATTTTTTATATCATTTATCATACTCATTACTTTGCGATTTGCTGCTCCATGTAAAGGGCCTTTTAGACTTGCAACGGCTGCAGCTATAGCGGAATAAATATCTGTTCCACTTGATGATACAACTTTCATACTAAATGTAGAATTGTTACCGCCTCCATGCTCTGCATGTAAAATTAGACAAACATCCATGATATGAGCTTGGAAAGGGTCTATATCTTTNCCTTCTGATANGGTATATAAGAAAGCTTCTGCAGTAGACATTGAAGGATCTGCTGGAATAAGTTTTGGNTCTTTTTTATAAGCNGTTAGGTAGCTGTAAGATAAGATTATTGGTAATTTNGCGATAATTCGTAGAGATTTTAAAAAGTTTTCATATGGATCTAGTGTATCTGGATTTTCATCAAAAGAATACAGTGCAGCTATGCAAGTTTGAATTTTATTCATTACATTTTTACTGGGTAAACCCTCAATTATGTTAGTGATTATTTTAGTTGGTAATTCTCGATGTTGTGCCATGTATTGTTTGATGGCATCTAGTTCCTCTGAATTTGGGAATTCTCCAACTAAAAGTAGAAAAGAAATTTTTTCAAAATTGAAATGATTTTCTTCAATATGATCTGTCATTATGTCTCGAAGACGAATTCCGCGATATTTTAATGTGCCTTCAATAGGTTTTATGATGCTATCATCTTTTATAGTGCCAATAACTGAAGATATGTGTGATAGACCAGCTAAGACACCACTTCCGTCAGCATTTCTAAGTCCTCTTTTTACGTCGAATTTTGAGTATAAATCTTGGTTTACAGTATTATTTTTATTGATCTTATCTTTTAGTTTGAGTAACTTTTTTTCTAGCATTTTATCCCTTTTTTGTAGTAGTTAGTAATTATTATTTTACACTTTTTTTTAAACATATACTATGGAGTCTTTTACTTTTTTAGGTTAACATTTTTCTATGTCATCTTTAAAAGAATTTAAAACAAAAACAGATTGGTTAAATTTATTATTGTCATGTGCTGATCAAGCAGATGATATAGCCAGGCATTTTTATAATAAGGTTGATCTTTCTATTACAGAAAAAAATGATAAAACAGTTGTCTCAGAAGGTGATTTAGCAATTGAAAAAGCTATTCGGGATAGGTTAAAAGTTGATTGCCCTGAACTTGAAATTTATGGTGAAGAATACGGTTCATGCGATAAGGATGCACCTTTAAAATTAATAATTGATCCAATTGATGGAACTTCTAATTTTATACGAAAAATCCCTATATTTGGAACATTACTAGGAATAGAGAAAGATGGGCAAATAATCGCTGGTGTTGTATCTAATCCTATTAGTCATGATCGTTGGCATGCAACTAAAGGAAATGGTGCTTTTTATAATGATCATCAGATTTCTGTTTCTAAAATAGAGAATCTAGAAAATGCTCAAGCTTTTTATGGAAGTTTGTACGGAAACGAAGCTCGAGGTAATACCAAAAACTTGATAGATTTGATATCTAGAACTAAACGCCAACGTGGTATTGGTGATTTTTTAATGCATATGTGGGTTGCGAATGGATATGGTGAATTTGGTATTGATTTTGGGCTAAAGCCTTGGGATTTAGCACCACTAGGTATAATTGTTGAAGAAGCTGGAGGAGTTGTTACCGCGGTTAGTGGAAATGACTTTGATATTTATGAAGGCTCTATCTTAAGTTCAAATGGTCAGTTTCACCAGGATTTAATTTCTATTTATAATAAATCTTAATTTAAATCGTTTTAATTTAATTATACTCTTTTTTATTTTTACGATTAATTTGTTTAGTGTTGTTTCTATGAGTAGTTAAATTTATCCTGTTTTGTTCTTCTAAAAATAATTCTTGCATAGCCATTTGTTGTTCAAAAAATATCTGTTGTTGTAAAGCTAGTTGATTTTGAATTTCTAATTGTTTTCGATTAGCAATAATTTGTCTTTCAAGTTCTTCAAATTTGGTTAGTATAGTTTGCGTTTCACGAATATAGATATATAAACATTTATTTGTTTTTTTTAACTCCAAAATTTTATTAGAGTTAATTAATATTGGTAAAATTTTAATATAGTAAAATAATTTTTCTTTCCATTCATTAAAAAGTCCTTTTATCATGGGTTGATTTTCTGAAATTATATTTAATTGTGTGATTAATGCTTCTGAGATTTTTATATTATCTTCAACGCTTTTATGGATATTAAAAATCAGTTGTTGTGGGTAGTATTCTTCTTGCGAACTGGCGGTATTTTCAAGAAAATCTTGATGAATTAATGAAGCTTCTTTGAAGTATGCTGTTAATTTGTGAAAATGGTGAATGTGACCGACATTCTGAAAGTCTCTAAATTGAAGATGTAAAATATTTGCTTGATCTAATAACTGATTACTAANACGTATTATTTCTTCTTTGTATGTTTGTTCAGTATGAAATAATGTTTGTAAGTTATTGTCATAAATTAATTTAGTGAATTTTCTTTCAGATGATAATTTGTTTAATGTTGCATCAGTGAATATCATCTTAAACTGTTCTGTTTTCTGAAGTGGTAATCTTAGATCGTAAATATGGGTGAATTGGTGTAATATTTGCTGGATAATGTTAAATTTTTCTAAATGGTGTTCTATTTCTGGTTCAGCTAATTCTTCTTTTTTTGTTTGTTGTAACGTATTAAATAAAGTTGGTTTATCTTCAATTTCTTTTAAGTGTTTACTTAGATTATCTTCAATTTCCATTTGATCACATTCGTTTTTTATTTTTTCTCTTTCTTTAGCTAACTTTTTTGCAGCTTTTTTTGTAATATGTTCTTGTTTTCTAAATTCTTTTTCTTTTTCAATTTCTAAATTCTTTTTTTCATTTCTTATATGTTCTAATGTTTCTTCTTCAGCTTTTCTCATTTTTTGGCGCTCTTTTTTTTCATTTTTTTGTTCTTTTTTTAGTACTAATTCATTATCTTCTTTAAGAGTGGCTTCTTCTTTTTTAATTGGAGTAGGAGATAAATTAATTTTATTTTCTTTTTTCTTTTGTTTTGCTTTCTTTTTTTTATTAGGTTGATCTTTATTGCTAATAATGTCCAATTCGTCATTTAATTCTTGATGAAGAATTTTTTCAACAATTTGATCTCTTTCGTTTTTGATTCCAAATGCGTGTATTTGTCTAAGGTCTATTTTTTTATTTAATGAGGTAAAGTTCTTTTTTTGCTTTAATATTTCTTTTAATTCTTTAAGTACATTTTTTTCATTCTCTTCTAATTCTATATCGCTATTTTCCAACAAGGTGATAACAGTATTTAAAAATTGATCTTTCGTTATTGGGTTAGGAATGTTTAATTTTTGTAATAGATTTTCAATTGTATTTAATTGAAGATTAAATATTAGTTTTAGATATTCTAATACTTGTTTAAGCTGGATGTTTTCTTTTGTTGTGTCAATTGTTTTTTGTGAATATTTATCGATTAAAGTAGTNAATANTGTAAGCATACTTTCTTTNAAATTATCTGGTAGGTGAGTATGTATTGTTTGTTTAAGTTCTTTTAATATTCTTGTTGAGCTATTTGAATATTCTTTTAGTGATTCTAATTCAGCTAAAGAAACATGAGTTAGCGATTTAAATGTTTGATTTAAATNTATTTTTTCTTGATGAGATAATTCTAACTCTGGATTTGATAGAATCGTTTCATAATTATCTAAACATAAGCTTAGTTTGTTGTTTTCAATAAAATGATGGTTTTTTAAAACTTTGAGAAGTGNTTTGTTTTGAGGAAATTTTTNAAAGGTCGTTTCATCAATGATATTCCAAACAGAGATCATGTTTTGATGAAAAGTTAGTTTAGATGTTAATACTTCTAAGTTAGTTAGGAGTTTGTTTTTATCTCGGTTTAATTGAACTTTAGTGCTTGAAGGTCCCTGAGGTTTGTATGTTTTTACTATTTTTATAAATTCGTTTATTGATTCTAAGCAATTTGATATATGAGTATTTAATTTTTCGAGTTCATAGTAACTTATAGATTCATTTGGTGTGGGAAAAAAAATAGTTTCTGCCATATTGGATACAATNTGAGATAATTTTTGTTTTTGACTTGTAATTGGATCAGATAATACTAAATCTTGTTCAAAAAACTGTTTAAATGTAGTTCCATCAAGTTTGATTTTGTTCAGATGGCTCATTGTTTTTAGTTTCCAAATTAAGTTATCTTTCATTTGAATTTTTTGTGCCCAATGTAATATTGGTATAGTTGATTCATCAGCATCGATTAATTGAGTAGCTTCTTTTTGTAAGGAGATGAAAATTAATTCTTTTAAGGAGTTTAATTTATTTATAAATTTTTCTTTTTGTCTAAGTAGGTGGGGTTGTTGGATGAATATAAAATCCAAGTTGTATATACTTTTATTCTCATTGTTTTGATATATCTTAGTGTCAATATGCTCTAGCTGGTTATGTAAAAGTAAAGCTAATTGCAATAAATATGTTGTTTTCATTTTTTCTTCTACCATTCCATATGAATTGATGTAATAAATTTTATCTGTATCAGCTATATTTCTTAATTCAATATCAAATATAAAATCGTCTAATAATTCGGATATTTCTAAAAATGATTGGAACGTTGTATTTTCATTGAGTAAGCAATTTGATAAATCTGGAAATCTATGGTCCATTGTCTTGGAATTTGTTGTTAAAGTAACTAAACAGTGTATTGTATTTTTTAAATATTCTTTTACACTTAAAAGAATCTTTAGATTTGCACTATTGTCAGATTGATCAATAAGTTTATTGAATTTATCCAATATTAATTCAAAAAACTCATTGGTAAGGGCTAATTTTTTTTGAAATGTATCTTTTAATTTGGGAATTTGTTCGAGGTAAAACATTATAGCTTCAAACTTTTTGTTGTTTTTATGGATGGATATAAATGTTTTAGTTTTATTTGATAAATAATTATATTCAAATTTTGCTAATGATCTAATAAATTTGATAAGTTCGTAACTTGTATCTTCAACAGATAATTCANCTTGTAATTTTTTTTCAATTTCCTTACTTGTTATTAATAATTCTGGTTTTTGCCTTACAAAGGCTATTATTTTTTTCATGTAGTTTTAGGTTTATAGTGTTTAAATTAATTCTATTTTTAATTATGTAAGAATGAGTACTATAAAGTTACTTAGGTCATGAATTTATCATTTATTTTAATTTTCGTGAATACTTGTTCATAAATAGAGCTTAAAACGATATTTATTCCTAGAGATCTTAATAGAAATCTAGTAGAATAGGATTTTATTTTGCCGAAGTGGCGGAATTGGTAGACGCGTTGGTCTCAAAAATCAATGAGCTTTATGCTCGTGCCGGTTCGATTCCGGCCTTCGGTACCAAGGATACTTTAATGAAAAATCTTTTAAGAATTTTAGTATATATTAAGCCTTATTACATTCATATTTTTTTTGGTGTTCTTATTGCTTTGTTATTTGCTACAGCAAATGTTTACTTTCTTCCATTATTTAGAGATATTTCGCGTGAAATTGAAAAAACAAGGGTTGCTGGTTTCAACTGGCAAATGGTTAATTTGTTTGTTCTTTGGTCTATTAGAATTGTTACTCAATATGGGCAAAAGTATTATATAGAATGGGTTAGTTTTTTAATACAAATTGATATTAAACAACTTATTTATGAACGTTATCAATTATTGTCACAACACTTTTATTCAGATAGGCGCCTGGGTGATCTATTAACTCGATTAAATGACGATTCTTTAAAAGTTCAAGATGCGATTGTAAAAATATTTTCATCTTTATTGCCCCAAGGATTAACATTATTTGGTGTAGTAGGTTATTTATTTTACTTAAATTGGAAACTCACTTTATTTACATTGATATCTGTTCCATTTTTTGTGTTTGCTATTTCTTATTTTACTCAAATTATTAAACGAATTGCAGCAAAGATTCAGCAAAAAATTTCTAATATAACGCA
>NZFK01000026.1 GCA_002690645.1 Rickettsiales bacterium | reverse complement strand
TGAACATACATATATATAAACGATTACAATTATTAAATAGATTACCTTTTTGTACAGGTAGTATTCGCTGGAATTGGATTCCTGCTACCTTCTTCAACCTCTATTTCTCACCTATCTCTTAGGTGATCTGTATCTTTTTTTCGTATATTTTTTTATTCTTTTCACCTATCAATACCATCTAAGCACATATTTACAGGCTTAGCTTTTCTATAAAAATTTACATTATTAAATATTTTAAGGGGAATCTATTAAACAAGGAAATAAATATGAGTAACATAACAGTTTTTACCTCAATTCAAAAAAAAGAAAATCAAAATAATAATGAAAGAAAAAGAACTGCTTCTTCTTTAGAAAGAGTATCTGCTATTAAAACAATTAAAACTAATGCAACAATATGGATAAATGAAAAATTAAAAGAAATGGATGCCGAAAATTTAATGTCTAAATTAATTCAAGGAACGATTGAATTACCAGATGAAGACTCTGATTCATCTTTATCTAGTGTAATAGAAGAGCTATTTCATATTTCAAAAAAAGATATCAATGGTGATTTTTTTCCACTTTATCTTTGTAAATCATATCTTGATTGGGCTGCTGAATATGAAAATTTACCAATGATTAAAGCGCTAGTAGAAAATGGAGCTACACTAACTAATCCAAATGTACTAAAAAGAGCATGTGATTATAGACAAGAAAGCTTATCTAGCGGTGAAGATTTCAAAAAAAAAGAGGATGAAATTTCTATTTTAGAATTTTTAATTGAAAATGGAGCAGAAATCTCACCAGATGCGTTACAATACGCTGCAAATCAAAAAAACCTTAATATGGTTGAATTTTTATGTGAACACATCAAGAATAAAGATTTCGATATTTCTAATGCGCTTTATTTTTCAGTTGAAAATAACAAAATTGATATAACTCAAGTTTTACTTAATTCAGATATACACATTGACTTCACAATAGTCCCTTCGGCCGGCGAAAACCTTCTGCTTAATAGGGCAATATATAATTTAAATTTTGAAATGGCGACACTTTTAATAGATCATGGGCATGATGTGAATTTAAGGAATTCAGATTCAGATATCAGCTCACCTTTAACCCAAGCATTAACAGATTTAGATTCATATAATGACGATATGGTTAATATTATTGTACTTTTAATTGAGTCTGGAGCGATATTAGAAAATCAGAATTTAACCTCTATTTTTGAACGTGAACGTGATGAAAATCAGCCCTTTGAAACAAGTAATGATATTTGTGATGCTATCAACAATAGAATAGAAGAATTAAATAGAATTTCACCAATAAATACGATGTTGGATGCACTAAGACAAAGAGAATATGGTAATAATATTTCAAATATATATAAAATAAATACTTTAACAAGTGCTCTTAAAAATATTAGAGAGTTTGTAAATAACCACCATTAGTTATTTTATTAATAGGGATATTTTAAATGGCATTTAATGCTCTTAAATATTTTATGTATGCTACCATTATTATATGATTGATACTCATGCACATTTGTATATGTGTAAGCAACCTTTAAATGTACTTATTGATAATGCGAAACAAGCTGGATTAACTCGTATTATTAATATTGGAATTAATCTAGATACAAGTATTAAGGCGTTAGATCAGGCTAAGCAATTTCCTGATTTTATCAGTGCAACGATTGGAATACATCCTTGTGATTGTAAAGATTTTACCGCTTTTGAAACATTGAAACAGTTGGCCCAAGAACATAATTTTGTAGCAATTGGCGAAATAGGACTAGATTATCACCACATGACGACGTCTAAAAAAGAGCAACTTCATTGTTTTGAAGCACAACTTAGNATNGCAGANGAACTNAATTTACCCGTTGTTATNCATAATCGGAAGGCAGATGATGATATNAGAACCGTTATTAAACAATTTCCAAATGTAAAAAAAGTGCTACATTGTTATTCNTCTTCGGCAGATTATGCACTTTCTGTGATTAATGAGACTACATTTTTTTCTTTTACTGGCATGATAACGGAAGCCAAGAAAGGGAAATTAATTAACGCGATAAAAACCATTCCAATTGACCATATTATGATTGAAACTGATTGCCCTTANCTTGTNCCACATGAAAAAAAGGGNCAAGAAAATGAACCTGCNTTTGTTTNTTTGATAGCAAGAAAAATTTCTGAAATAAAAGAAAAAAANTATAAAAANATNTCAAAAACNCTTTTAAAAACATCAAAAAATTTCTTTAATATCTAATTTTTTTNATATAATTTCCTTATTATTATTTTTTTTATGAAAATTTTATCTTTTTATTATTATTNACCAANCCNCNTTATCTTTCCCTATATAAACTTAATTTACTCATTTTAAAAAAAACTTTTGCAAAATTTTGATTTTTTTTATATATTTATTTTTATAAAATTTTTTATTTATAAATTTAATAATATTTTTTTATAAAAAAAGGGGCTACCAATGTCAAACTTTTCTTACTCAAACAATTACNTAAATGGGAANCCTATTCCAGGTATAAATCCTTTTGCTTACAAACAAACAGGAGGGAAAAGAAAATATACTGATATTTCAGATTTACTTTTAAATAGTCAACATCAACCANTAACCCAACATTCAAAGNCCNAAACAACTTACAAACTAAACAATANNCATCTATATTTATCTCCTGGGCGGTTTGATCCTCCACGGCTTTCAATANATCANAATGTTCAGTCAGCCNATAAAACGGTAGGTAGAGGTGCATTTAATACAGCCAGGGAAGTAACTTTGACTAGTTCTAATGGCGATGTTTTTTCAGGGGTCTATCTTCAATCTAACAGATTTACAAATCAACCTGAATTAATACCAAACCAAATAGCTCTAGCTAATATACTTGGTTACAAACCCGGTGTAACACCACTAACAAAATATAAAGGACAAAACGTTTACGAAAAACTTGAGCCAGCGTTTCATGTTTCAAAAGAAAATAAATATATTAATCACGTTGTTTATCTTCTTGCTAGACAGTTTAAAGATATCGCNGCNATGGCCTATGCTGAGACAACTGACAATAAAGTTTTATTTGATCGAAAAAATAAAAATATGGGCACAAACGATAATGGTTCTATTATTCAATATGACTACCCTTTTCATTTTGACTTTACTAAATCTAGAATATCTATAGGTACTCCATATTCAGTTCATCCTAAAATTCTTGATTTATATGTAACAGAAACTCATTTAAATCGTAGAAATTATACTGACTATTCTAATACAGTATTGTTTCCTTCTCTTAAAGAAAAACAAATTAAAAGATTGAACGCGTCTTTAAATACTGACCAATCTAAAGAAAAATTTGAAATTATTAAGGAACTCAGACTTGATATTGTAACACAAAATGACAAAATGAATTGTTTTGTTGCAGGATCGCTGATAGAAACTGGACTAGAAAAACTTCANAAACTTATGACTGAATTAAATAATAATCCAGATAAAGAAACGCATGAATTAATAGATACTCTAAATAATACAAACCTTGATGGGCGACAACATATCCGAAGTTTGGTAGAGCAGAATATGATTCGTGAGCTTTCTAAAGACACCACATATGTTAAAATAAATTCTTATTTAAGTTCATTACATAAACAATACATTGAAAATGTAAAATGTAATTTAATTCTGCAAAATTCTGAAAAAGATTGTGATAGCGCTTCAGTAAAATCTTTTGATAGTTCTTCAGGTTACACTTCGAATGAATCAGATTCAGACTTTAGCCAAGAAACCCATTTAGACTTAATACAATCCGTTTATAAAGATGTAAAACAGTTAAGTGAAAAGTCCATTGCAGGGCTACTAACTACTCGTGAATTATTAGATGAATTAGATAGAATATGTTTTGACATAAAACCAATTGAAAAAACATTATTTAATAAAGATGATGAAATAATTGAAGATGATAGTACTCAATTTGATAATACTGAAATAACATATGATGATAGTCAAGATTCAACTANTTACACACCTGAAGAGATGAGCATTGCTTCCTTATTACTTCAAATAAAAAATGGATCTGAACAAAAAATAGAAACAGGAGTGTATTAATGATTATTTACACTACTAATCCATTCCAGCAAAATAAAGAGAATGATTGGCCTAAATATAATACTGCTAATCAACTTATGTCTGCTAGCAACACAAGCTTTATAGCTTCTAAATCTACTGAAATCGAAGAATTAATTTTTCAATTTGGGAAACTATCATTAAANGACCATATGTCTAGCGATACAGAAAATAGTTTAGATAACTCGTTTATGTCTATAGAATCTCAATATGGCCGCAACAGCTCTCGTATGTCGGTTGAAACAAAAGATGATTTATTTAATTTTTTACCCCTAGAAGAAAGCGATAATGAAACAATAATTACATTAAGTAGTGACGAACAATCAGAGACTTTTTCAAAAGATTCTTATACAAATTCAGAATTAACTGATAAAGAAACTAAAAGTAGTCGCTCGCATGAAATATTTTCTGATATTTCAGATAGTGACAATGATGCTGACCCAAAACAAAGTTCTTCAAATAGTGTTGGATCTGAAGATCTTACTGATGGCTCTGATGATGAAAGTAGTATCAGTAATAGAAATGTTACCAAAGTGTATTATTCCCCGCAAAAAAATAAAAAAAATACTATTTCTGGCCCTCATACAGATGGAAAAAAAAGATCAAATAAAAAACAAGGTGCTANAGACTTATTAGAAAATTTTNAGGATGACCAAATTTTAGCTNCAGTTAAAAAACTATTTAGCGATGATATCNATCAAGAGATTTCAGGTAGCCAAAGCTTAGCAGTACCAAAAGGAAAATCATTTATACTTATACCGAAAAATGAACATTCACTTCATCCAACCATGCATCAACAATTTGCTCAAAATTTACCACAAGAGTTTTTTACAAAATCTTATACGGATCTTTCTACNCGATTTTTTTGGATTCAAGAAAATGCTGGCGAGGATGCNTTTTCATTTGCACAAAATAAACAAAAACTATACANTCATCACCAATTAAAATCATTATGCAAAAAACAATTTGGNAGTCTCAATTTTTTACATTCTAAAAAACTTATTTTTNGAGATATTAAACCAGAAAATACCATGTATGACGGTAAAAAATGTGATTTATCCAGTATTCAGGAATCTAATTATCAATCTTTAACTGGAACACATGTTACNATGCATCCCCAACTACTTGAACGTATTGTAACTAAAACTTTAAATGGTAATTATGATGCTATAACAGAAAANGAAAACTTCAANTTTGATGTNTATGCAGAAGGNCTTACTAGTATTTTTATTATTTTATCCAATGTTGAAAAACAATATCCAAAACTAAGTACATTAATTAATTCTGCTATCTATGACTTTATGTTCATAGAAAATGTTAGTGATATGGACGTCTTAACAGAATATAAAGATAATAAATTAACATGTCTAAAGAATAATCTTGATGTTCTTCTACAAAAATATCTTGAACCAATTAATACAAAAAAACAGGGTAAGTTTATTGAATACTCACTACTTAAACTANTTTCTGCACATTGCCTAGGGAACAACATTTCCTCAGCGGCTAAGATTTGNGAGCTAATTGAAAAGCTTTAAGANTTTTCCTCAAGAATTATAGTTACTGGTCCATCATTAACTAANTGAACATCCATCATCGCTCCAAATTTTCCNGTTTGAATTGGTTTATACNGCTGTNTAAANTCTTCAATCATNTCTTTATATAANATGAATGCATAATCAGGTTTAGCCGCCTCTANATAACTAGGCCTTCGACCTTTTGAACAATCCGCATATAATGTAAATTGAGANACTAATAAAATATCTTTGTTTGTGTCTAAACAAGATAAGTTCATTTTACTATTTTCATCATTAAAAATTCTTAACTCTAANATTTTTTTTACNACTTTTTTTATTATTTGAGATGAGTCTTTATGATGAATACCTAATAAAATTAATAAGCCTTGATGTATAGAAGAAATGGTCTTACTCTCAACTCTCACTGAAGCTTCTTTAACCCTTTGGATAACTACTTTCATTATTTAGCNGATGTTTTTTTCTTTGCTTTTTTTTCAGGNNNTTGATCTTCAAATCGTTTNAGTATTACNACNATNCGNACTAAATCACCAAATTTATCTTTAATTGGNAAAACNCCAACTGTTAATTTTTTATCNTCTAATGACATATCAACTGTTTTTTGGTCATATTCTAAAGTTTTATCTAGTAAATTCAATAAAAGCTCATGATTAATTTTTCTAGATATAACTTCACCTAATGCTTCTCCAGGAATNAGNCCTAACATNCTTTCTGCNACATGATTTATATGAGAGACAACTTTATGTTTATTNACAAAAATAATTCCTTCTGACACATTATTTAANANTGGCTTTACAGTACTNTTTTCGATATTTACGCGAGCTGTCTTTANNACATCTAAAGTTTTATATAATGCCATTAATTCAGATATATTTTTAATAGCTTGATTAAAAGTCATATTTGAATAGAAATGTGGAAAATGATCTTGTAATTTAAATTCTTCTAATGATGTTTTTATTGAGTCATTAATACGATTCACAAAAAATATTAAATCAAGTATTAGTACTATAATCATGATTACTATAAAAACGATTGCCACCCAAATGGGCCTAAATGATACCTGGCTGATTAATTGCTCAAAATCTATAGTAATCCCATAGGTTGATTGCATTGCCTNATTATATGANGAATATAGATAGGATACTGAATAACCTATTGCTAATAATATAGTTGAAATAAATATAACGAGTTTTAAAATTATCCCTATCCGATGTGTAAAAAAATTAAGCACTTATTTCTCCAATTTTTATAAATTTTCTAAGATTATCATCAGTTCCAGCGATAACAAGCATATCTTCTTTTTTTAAAGGATAATTTGGGTCTGGCACATCNGTCATTTCNATTTTAAACGTCATTTCGCCATCATCAGTTATNGTTGGNACCCTTGTTTTTATACCAACAATATTTATACTAAATTGCGATCTAATATGAAGATCCTTTAACGTTTTATTTACCAAGCCTCCTGGCACGGCAATCTCCATTAAGGAATGCCTTTCTGAAATGGAAATGTAACGTCCCACTTTTTCTGTAGATAATGTATTTGCTAACTGGATTCCCATTTCTTTTTCGATTCCAATAACATTTTTAATTCCCATCGACTTGAGAATACTTTCTTGTAAATTATTAATAAAACGCACATGAATTTCACTTACATTCATTCTTTGTAAAAGTGCCGTTGTTAATAAGCTAGATTGTACATTTGACCCAATCGCAACAATAGCAACGTCAACATTGGTAATATTAATTGACCTCATTGCTTTTTCATCTGTTGTATCTACAATAATCGACTGTGAAACTAAATCTTTAACCTCTTCAACTATTTCTTCATCAGAATCAATTGCAAGTACCTCAAACCCTTTTTGAGTAAGGGTTATTGCAACCTGAAAACCAAAATGACCTATACCTAGAACTGCAAATGTTTTTTTCACTATCTTCCTCTGTTATATAATATTATATTTTTCAATCGGATAAGCATACGTTTTTCGACGTTTTCGCTTTAATAAAGCATATAAAAAAGTGAATGGTCCAATTCTTCCAACGAACATTAATACCATTATAATCATTTTTGATGTATTTGATAATTCTAATGTTGTTCCCAACGAATAGCCTACAGTTCCAAAGGCTGAAATAATTTCAAAAAATAAACTGAATGGATCTTGTTGATCAGTAAACCAAATTAATAAAAATGTAAAAATAAAAATGATTAGTGAAATTAATAGCAAAGAAAAAGATTTTATTATACTTTCTACATCAATAGTTTTTTTATTGTAATCTGTTCTAAATGATGAGCGCAAAGCATTCCAAAAAGCCATAATCATCACGCCAAAAGTGGTAGTTTTCATTCCCCCGCCTGTTGAGCCAGGAGATGCCCCTATTATCATTAATANTATNAAGATNATTAATGTGCCTGGATGAAATAGTGTTAAATCAATAGTATTAAANCCAGCTGTCCGNGCAGAAACACTTTGAAAAAATGATATTAATAATTTCTCAGCCCAATTAAATGANCCTAATGCAAGNTTATACTCAGAAAAAAAGATAAATAATGTACCGAACAGTGTTAACGACCCGGTTACAATTAAAGCTAATTTGGTCTGCATTTTTAAGTGAAAATTCTTGATATTGGAATCAAATATTTGAAATAAATTAAATAGTACTGGAAATCCTAGCCCCCCAAAAATTATTAATGCTGATATTGTTAATGTAACAGGAGCATTTGTTGCAAAAGACGTTAATGAATTTTCATATAAAGAAAAGCCTGCATTACAAAATGCTGATATCGAATGAAANATTGAAAGNTATATATTTTGCAGCAGCGAAAGTGATTTATNATANGNAAATAATGTNAGTAAAATAGCGCCTAAGCATTCGAAAAAAATTGTNAACTTAAAAATAAAACTNATNGCAGAAAATGTTTCATTGATATTAATAGTAGAATAATTTTCTTGTAATTCAATAGANGCTGTTGGCGAAATTCTTCGCTTTAAAATTAATGTCAACAAAACAGAAAAAGACATTATTCCTAAACCTCCAATTTGAATTAACATTAATATGATAATTTGGCCAAATAAAGAAAAATCTTGTCCAATATTATTAATTACTAAACCTGTAACACAAACGGCTGAAAANGCAGTAAATAATGCATCAACAAATATTATTGGCGTTGTGCTATTTGTTGCTAAAGGCAAACTTAATAATAAGCCNCCAATAAAAATAACAAATAAAAATGCTAATATTAAAACTTGGGCGGGTTTTATTTTAAACCACTGAAGTAAATATCCTAAATGTGCCACTCTNCCCACAAGAATAATAAATAATGNCATTTGAGAAAAAAACAAATCAAAAGAGAATGGAAAATTAGGAATAATATCAGAAAATAATATTATAACAGCAAGGTCAGTAGGTCTTATAAAAACGTAGCTCCATTTATATTTGGATAAAAATAACACCCTAATAATTACATCAACAAAGAAAAATGATATAAGATAAAAATGTAAATCCTCAAAAACTTTTGTTCGAACCATTGTTGCGCTAAACGAAAATTCTAAAATTAATAAAATAATTGAAGTTAAACATGCTAAACCAGAAAATGTTGTGAATAATGTGTTCACAGTCTTTTTTATATCACTAAAAAATAAGCGTGCTGAAATATAAGCTGATTTAACGCTTAAAAATATTTTTTTAACCATTTTTTTATTTTATAGATAATACTTTCAGAATTAGGGTTATATTCAATAGCACTTGTTTTTAAACCATATAATACTAGCCCTCCTGATGTAGCGTAAGTTGAGCTTTCAAGAATACCTTTTACAAAATCGGGTAGGCCTAGTCTTACATTTTCATTGTAATTATTTTTTATATGATCCTTGAATCCTTTTAATAAGCTTCCTCCTCCCCCGAGAATTAATTTATAATTAGAATTTTTTATATTAGGAATTTTAGAATATAAAAAATGGGTTAGTTCATTTATGCGAGATTCTAAAATTTGGCATAATAAAAACCGTTTTATTGTTTTTCTACCTTCCGACTTTGAATTAATCTCTATTGTTTCACGTTGATTTACTTTTGATAATTCAACATCTCCATATAAAATTTTTAATCTTTCAGCCTCGGGCATTGCTACATTCAAACATTTAGCAATATCTTGCGTTAAAACATCAGATCCAAAAGGGAAAATAAAAGACTCCATCATAATATTATTATTAAATGTAGACACCTTAATGCTTGTTCCCCCAAAATCAATTAAAATTGAACCACTTTTACGTTCGTCATCTAGTAATAATACCTGACTTTGAGCTAAAGCATCATATATAAAACCTTTAATAAAAAAGCCCATATTTTTTAAAATTTGCTTAACATTTAAAATGTTATCTGAGTTAGTTGCGACTAGTAATGTTTCTAACTCTAATGATTTTCCAAAAACACCTACAGGATTATTCACTTCTTTACCGTCTACTTTGTACGATTTTGGTATTGCATGAAGTAATGTTTTTTTACTGGATACAGATATATTTTTCGAACGACGAAAACACTCTATCTTNTCTTCATAGCTAATTTGGCCTGATTCTTCTTTAGATATCAAAATTCCAGTATTTGGAATAAACTCCATTGAATCATATGGTAAGTTNACTAAAATATTTGNAGATGTTGATTTAGCTTCTCTTTCAGCNCTTTTTATTGCTCTATCNATTGATTTATATAATTCAGAAGAATTCGAAATCGCACCTTTTTCAACCCCATTGGAAATGCTTGTACCNACTCCTAAAATTTGGAGCTCACCATCAGATGCAAGTTCACAGACTGATGCACAAATTTTAGAACTTCCGATGTCTATTCCAATATAAATATTGTCATTAGCTTCCATATTCAACAAACACCTTTTTATCTACCCTTAAATCTATGTAATTTATTTTTGATAATTTTTCTGCAGATATAAATGATAAAAACCGCTTTAATTCTGTTAATTTTTTATTTGAATTTAAAAACTCTCCTAAATAAACTTGGACATGATCTTCTAGCACTAAGTTTATATGGTATAAATCATCTGTTTCGATCATTAATTTTGTTTCAGAAAAATGCTTTGATAATATTTCTTTATACTGCATAATTTCTTTTAATACATTTGAATTGATATATGATTTATTGAAAAACTCTTTTTTTAAACCTTTGATGATTAATAAGTTTTGATCATTTTTTATGGCACTTTCATTTGTACTAATGATTGTTCCATCTTTCGCAATTAGCCAGCTTTTACCATCAGAAATACATAGTACCCAGGGTTTTTTTTCGTANATAGTAAGTACAAANGTATTTGGAAATTTAAATTTTAATCTCACATTTTCTATTTCATTNAATGTTTTTAAAATATNTTTTTGAAGAGATTNAAAAGTTAATAACTTTATAATATGTTTTTNTTTAAATATATTACAGATATCAATTATTGATTCAGAAGANACAAAATTATTNCCCTGCACTTTAANATTTTTTAAAGGTAAAAATGGNAGAAAAAAAAACGNTANCACAANAAGAGGACATAAACTATATTTAATAAATTTNTTTTTGGTTATTTTCATTATNTTTATTTTAATCTTTTCATTGAACTTTTTAAAATAATTTCTACTAACTCATTATAAGAAATACCGGCTTCTNTTGCTTGNGCAGGCAANATAGANGTATTTGTCATCCCTGGCACNGTATTAACTTCGAGTAAAAAAGGGCCTCGTTTTGGACATATTAAAAAATCTATTCTAGCCATTCCAAAACAATTTACTTTTTGATACATTTCAAGNGTAAACTTTTCNAAAAGTTTGATTTGATTTTGATTTAATTTGGCAGGCAATATAAANTCAGTAAACCCTTTTGTATATTTTGCTTNATAGTCGTAAAACCTATTTTGTGGTTTTAATTCTAGTATCGGTAATATTTGTGGATTAGGATTATTAATTATTCCTACCGTAACTTCTCTGCCATAAATATATTCTTCTAATAAGAACTCTGAATATTTATTAATCAGATAAGCTGATTTTTCATGCAACTGTTTTTCATTGTCTATAATAAAAACGTCAATACTCGATCCTTCATTTAAAGGTTTTAGTATTAACGGAAAGGCAAACTGCGCTGGACACTTTTTTAATTCTTTATGAGATCTGAGATATTGTGGNGTAGGGATACTGTATAACTGACATAACTTTTTTGTTAAAAATTTATTAAACCCAACTACGGATGATTCTTTNCCGCNCCCNGTAAATGGAATNCCTTGTTTATCAAGTAATAATTGTAATGAACCATCTTCACCATCTGCACCATGCAATACAATAAACGCAATATCACANTCATCTTTCAACATTTGAGTTTCAGCAAAATCAATCATTTTAACTNTATAGTTAAGCTCTTTTAATGATTGAAAGATGTTTTGACCTGACTTTAATGAAATATCTCGTTCACGTGAGAACCCCCCACATATAACCCCTATCACTTTATCTGATAACTCTTTTATCATTCGTAAAACTTTACCTCAGGCTCTAATTTTATTTGAAATTTTTCATATACTTTTTGTTGGACAAATAATACCATATCTTTTACTTCTTCATAAGTTGCCAATCCAGTATTTTCCATAAAATTAGCATGTTGGCTTGATATTTTCACANATCCTTTTTNATATCCTTTTAATCCNACATCCTCAATTAATTTCGCAGCAAAATTATTATTTGGATTTCTAAAAATACTTCCAAAAGTTTTTGATCTTATAGGTTGCTTCGCTACTCGATCTTTTATGTAAGTGTGCACCGTTTTCTTAATTCTTTCTGATTCTTCACTTTGATATGTTAATGTTGCTTTTAAAATAATCCANTTTTTTTCTTGAAATACACTTTTTCTATATGAAAAANCCATNTCTTCTTTTGTTATGGTTTTAATTTCACCATTTTCATCNCATATTTGTACGCTCAAAATAATATCTGATACTTCTGTGCCCCAACAACCAAAATTCATTGTNACCATCCCGCCAATGGTGGCTGGAACTCCTGCAGCAAATTCTAAACAGCTNAAGCCATTTTTNATACAAAACTTTAACCCTTCATTTACGCTTGTNCCAGCTGANAAAGTAACGCTATTTTGATCATACTCTGACTCAAACATTTCACCAGCTANATTGATGATATGTTTAATTGAAGAGTTTGGATTGATNATGCTATTAGANCCTTTNCCTACAATAAAAAAATCTTTAGNNGACTTTACAAATGAAATTAATTCTTCTAAATCAAAAAACGTTGTAAATTCTGTTACTTTCCCACCTTGCTGAAAGGTTGTGCATTTTGAAAGAGGGTATTGAGTGAAATGCNTTGCTTTATTTTTCATTTGTTTAAAGCTTCAACCAAGGGCTCTAATATACTATGAATGTCNCCTGCACCCATAGTCACTATCACGTCTCCCTTTTTTGACTCTTTTGANAGCAATGGAATCACATCACTTTTNTCTTTAACATAAAATACGGTTTTATTGTTTTGCTTTTTTACTAGATTAACCATATGTTCACTNGTNACATTATTGGTATTTGTTTCATTTGCTGAAAATATATCTGTAATGATTACTTTATCAGCATATTCAAATGCTTTAGNAAAATCTTCCATGAGTTCAAGTGTTCTTGAATACCGATGTGGTTGAAATACACAAATTAATGATGAATTNACAGAGCTTTTTAAGCCTTTTAATGTTGTTTTTATTGCAGTTGGATGATGTCCATAATCATCATAAATCTTAATTCCTTTACAATTNCCAATAAATTGTAACCTTCTTTTTACNCCGTTAAAATTTAACAAGCCATTTTTTATAGATTTGATAGCTATCCCGTACTTTAATGAAATACAACAAACACCTAATGCGTTATAAATATTGTGCATTCCAAAACATCTTAACGAAATATTATCTACAAAGTTATCTTTGTAATATAAATCAAATTGACCTCCAAACTCAGTAAATGTGATATTTCTNGCCTCACATGTCGCTTTTTGAAATGTAGAAAATGTCCAAATNTTTGGGTTTTTTAAAAACTTTTTTTTACTACTAAGCCAAGCGTCATCTTTATTTAGTGCTAAAAACCCATTCTCTTCAACNGATTGCTTCATAAACTTTAAAAAGTTTTTATAGAGTTGCTCTTCAGATTTAAAAAAATTCATATGATCACATTCAACATTNGTAACAATAGTATAGTTTGGTTTAAACTCTAAAAACGTACCATCACTTTCATCAGATTCAACTATAAATGTTTGNTCTGACTGAAACTTACCATTTACTTTCTCTATNTTTAATTCACCACCTAAACAAAATGAAGGATTAATGACCGCATCAGTAAAAATATGTATNAGCATNCCTGTACTTGTTGTTTTNCCATGAGTGCCTGCAATACTTATTCTATTTTTAAAATCTTGCATTAGATTTACTAAAAATGTTGCTCGATGAAAACATTTGATATTNAGTTTTNTTGCNGTTNCTCTTTCGATATTATTTTCTGGAATTGCTCCTGAATAGATTACNATATCAGCATCTTTAATATTTTCTTCTTTATGTTCATTAAAAAAAATAAGCCCTTTATCTATTAAATTTTTTACAGCTTTTGACTTTGTTAGATCNGACCCTGTNAGTTTACANATNTTTAAATCTGATAAAAANTGGCAAATACCNACCATACCAGACCCGCTGACTCCAATAAAATGTATTTTTTTATTTTTTAAAGTATTATGAAACATCATGTTTAGACTAACTAAATTTTAATATATTAGCAATAGAAAGGCANCGTNCTTTAAAACTAGNCAAAAAGNAACTTTTTCNTAAAAAGTATCGTATTGAATTTCTTCTTTTGGTGTAATACGAATTACATTAATTTCAATTCGTCTATTCTTTTGTCGATTCTCCCAAGTCAAATTATCTGCAATTGGTTTAAACTCACCATAGCCTAACGCAGATAATCTTAATGGNTCATACTTTCTTTTGTATATAAAATACTTTATTACTTCAAATGNTCGATAAAATGANAGNTCCCAATTTGACGCAAAATCATCATTACTNATTGGTATATTNTCGGTATGCCCNTCAACGACAAGTGGGTTTATTACATCATCAAAAACAGGTCCTAATGCTTTTAATATATCTATACCAGTGGTACTTATATCTGCTTTACCACTTTCAAAAAGTAAAGGAGGACTTAGTATAAGTTTAACTCTATGCTCATCAACAACTATTTGAGCAGACTCTTCGAGTTCTTCTTTTTTAATAAAATGTTGCAANCGACTTGTTAATAAGGCATCTGTCGTTAGTGTTTGTTGTTTTTCTTCTTGATTTTCTCCAAANTGAATTTGAAATTCAGTTATAAAGTCAGCACTTTTATTATCGTTATAAGACATAACGAATAATAAAACAAANAACATCATGATGAAGGTAACTANNTCACCATAGGCCTGCTGTATCTCGCTATCGCCATTATCTTCTGGTGGAGCTTCTTCTTCTTTTTTTTTCTTTGGCATNATTATACCCTAGCTTTTCGCAAATTTTTCTTTTTCGTTCGACGTGATGTAAGACGTTAAATATTTCTCAACTTTTAANGGGATTTCTTTATCCATTACTAGTANAATNCCTTCTCNNATAATTTCTTTAGAAAGTTTTTCATCGTTACTAAGACTTTTTAACTTNTTAGTTAANGGNATAAATATGATTGATGANAAAAATAANCCATACAANGTTGTTANTAGTGCCAAGGACATCCCTGCAATAATGGTATCAATACTAGATACATCTTTAAGAACCTGAATAACCCCTAAAATTGTNCCAAGCATACCAAACATTGGGCAATAAGATCCCATTGTTCGAATAACATTGGTCATTTTATTATGGCGCTTTACTAACTCCGATATATCGGTTTCCAAAGTTTGATCAATAAAATCTTTTTCAATACCAGCNGCAACCATCTCTAAGCCACGATCCAAAAAACCATCTTTGCCAGCGAAAGAAGNTCCTAAATTTTGNTTTGATGTTGACTGAGCTGCTTCAGAAACNGAAATCATTGTATTAATTGCGCCTACAATNTCTAATTGATTTTTAGAACCAAAAAGAATAACCCGAACGACTTTAAANATACCTCCAAACTCTTTNATGGATACACCTGTCATTGTTGATGCTATTGTTCCTCCAATAACTAATATAAAAGCATCNCCTCTTAAATATAGACCAAAGTCATTTCGTAATTCTGGAGCACCAAAGTATATTGCGAAAAATGTTAAAATTGCTCCTAAGATAATGTTTAAATTCATATTAACTCCCCTTGGTTACTTTATTTTACCTTCTAATTTAATTATGCCTTTATCTGACATTTTTTTNATTAANTTNACAATATTATCTTGAGCNTTTTCNGTCTCATCTTTAGGTGAATCAGTNCCTTTNATTTGTAAATATTGAGCAACNATATCTTTTGCACTTTTTGTTAAATTTTTCATGATAAAATCGTTAATATTTTGATCTACACCAACAATAGCTGTTGCGAGCGTGTCTAAATTGATATCAGATAGTAACTGTTGTATTTCGGCTTCTTCTAANTTAATTATATCATCAAACAGTAAAACATGCGGTCTCATGACCTTATATTTTTGTGGGTTTGATTTTTGAACAAGCTGAATAATACCTTTTTTCTCTTGGCTAGACATNTTGTCAAATACTTTTCCAAACTTATCACTNCCTCCAGAAAANCACTCAAGATCATTTTTTAATTTTGTTTCTAGTTTTTCAAGTAATTGACGATTCCCCATTTTTTGCTCAACTAAATCTGCTGATACTTGAGCTTGAAGTTTAGCGTCTAATGATTTAATTAATTTTGCAGATAATCGCCCAGGNAAAAAAGAAGCAATTAATGATACAAANTCTGGNTTTAAAGCTTGTTGNTTAACTAATGTAATAAAATCATCAATATTATCGTTTGAAACGAAGTCAAAAAAGCGCTTAATACTATTCGCATCTAACGAAATATTTGAGTCATTTCCNCCACCCATTCCTTCAGGAAGTTCTAAATTTGGATTAACACTAACGCTTGGACCNCCGCCTTCATCTTTCTCTGCAGTTGCGGCTATTAATTTATTTGTTAATAGAATNTGCATTATTACNCCAATNAATAAGATTAAAATAATCAAATAGCTTATTATATTTTGAATAGACGCAAAATTTTCTGGNCCAGGTACCATTTGTATTGTTTGTGTTTCGCTTAAAGGATTATCATAAAATGGTTTATATTCTAAAACAAATCTATCTCTACCCTCTCTAAAATCTAATATCTGCTTGACTGCAGATTCTGCTTTTCTAGCTTGGGACTTAGGATAGTTTTTGTCNGCAAGAATAAACACTGTCATTCGTCTTAATTTTGACTCCATCATAGTTGTCACTGAATTATAAGGAAGTTGATTTAATGAGCCAGGAGCGATATTTTTTAGTGCAGGTACACCAGGTAAAATATAGACCTCTTCTGTTTTTTTACTNGCTCCTGATGCTTTAGGCTTTGATTCTTCTGTATATCTTACCTCATACTTNGGATCCGTCATATCTACTTGGACACGAGCTACAAAATTACCCTCTCCAAACATCGAGTTAAGCATTACTTGAGCTAAATCNGTGAAATGTTTTTCAAGAAAATATTTATCATTTTCTGCTTGAATAACTGATGTCAAAAACAAACTTTGTACTATAATAAACGCAATAAAAAACTTTTTCATNTTCATCCCCTTATTTTGGCTTTGGTATTTTGACCAGATATTTACCATTATCATCTTCTTCTACAATAACATCAACACCTGGTTGATTTTCTCTCACTGATTGTGCATAACTGGTTGCTGTTTCAAGATCATTTACTACTCTTAGAACTTGCATCTCAACNCCTTCATATTTATTAGCTTTTTTATTTTTCTTTTTCGATAAAAATGCTTTNACTTCGGCTTCATCTTTTTCTTGTTGTATTTTTGCGTTTTCAATAAACTTTTTAAGATCATTATTTTCAGGCTCTAAAAATAATGCNGTTTCCCATGCTTTAACCGCTTCTGGAACCATTCCTGCAATATAATAAGCAGAACCGAGTCTTTCAAATATTTCAGAATTTTGCTGATCAAAGCTTTTTAANACATTCAAAGANTTAATTGATTCTTCTGGNAAACCAGAACGTAAAGATATTAAAGAGTTTTTCCAATATTTCGCTTCGATATTTTCAACTTTATACGANCCAATTGGTAAATCCAAACATTTNTCTAATAGTTGTTTTGATACGAAATTTTTCCGATCTAAGTAAATNGATTGAATTAAAATATCTCGTGCCATATCATTTTGCTCTTTTAAAATATTTTTTTTCGCTTCACGGTGTAGTCNTTTTATTGTTTTTTTCAATGCAGGATCCATTGATTCATCTTTNCCAAATCGAGCAGCNTCTTTNGCNTCTTCNTGGTTTATATCATCAAATATAATTAANATNGTAAGNTCTTTTTNTTGTTTTTCAGATTGTAAANTTTTAGGTATTTTTTTAACGGTTTCACGAGCTTTATCAAATTGATTTTGATTCATTAAAGTTTCATATTTATCATATAAGTCTAAGGTTTTATCACTTAGATTATCAATTGTTTCTACACTACTTCCACCAAAAGGGGTTCCTCCATCAGAATCAGAAACATTTTGGGTTGCTACGGAATCAACTAGAATAACTGGTGTTTTTTTAGCTTTCTTATATTTTTTCTTATCTTTTTTATTTTGGTTTTTTTCATTTTTAGATTTTTGAGCATANATCTCAGANGNTANCCCTCCGATAAAACTAGTAGCTAGCAAGATAATTAATAAAATATTTATGATTTTTTTCAACAGCGTTTCCCTCTTTTTTAGTTTAATATATTTTAGGTAACGATTTTAAATTCCCATAAGTTGCATATTTTAAACATTTAATTTTGATAAGGCATTGTCAAACGCAAAAATAGTTTTTTCTAAATGNTCATTTTGATGTTTTATTGATGTAAAACAGGCTTCAAATTGTGATGGTGGNAAGAAAATATTATGNTCTAACATNTTATGAAAAAANGTAGTAAACNTTGCTAAATTACATGTTTCNACATCACTAAAAGTATTCACTTTNTTATCCGTAAAAAAGANAGAAAACATGGACCCAATCTGGTTNATNGTTANAGGAACACTTTGTTTNTGNGCANTNNNTTTTAACTCTTNACATAANGTNGTNGTGTANNTATCAACNGTTTTGAAAGCNGAGCCNTCNTCTAATAANTCAAGTGTTTTTAANCCTGCTGCCATGGCAAGTGGATTTCCTGATAATGTTCCTGCTTGGTAAACAGGTCCTTCAGGCGCGATATTGGCCATAACCTCTTTTTTTGCAGCATATGCTCCACAAGGTAACCCTCCTCCAATGACTTTACCTAAGATTACAACATCTGGNTCCACACCTATCCATTCGTGAGTTCCNGTTCTTTGTGATCTAAANCCACACATTACTTCNTCAAAAACCATCATNGCNCCATANTTNTCNCAGTTTTCACGAATCGTTTTTACAAATTTTAAATCAGGCAAAATAACACCCATATTTCCGCANACNGGNTCAAGCATAATAGCTGCAATTTTATTTCCATGTTTTTGAAAACACTCAACCACATCNTCTACATTATTATATTCTAAAACTAAAGTGTTACCTGCAACGGTNCTTAAAACCCCCTTACTATCNGGAACACCTAGTGATAAACCACCAGAACCNGCNGCNACCAATAATGGATCAGCGTGACCGTGATAACATCCTCTAAATTTNACGATAATATCTTTGTTNGTAGCNCCACGNGCTAAACGAATAACNCTCATTGCNGCTTCTGTNCCNGAACTAACNAANCGNACTTTATCAACATAAGGATAAAATTGNTTAATTTTTTCAGCACTTTTTGTTTCNAATTCTGTNGGGGCACCGAATGTNGTTCCTTTTGCCATTGTGNCTTGTAAAACTNCTAAAATNTCTTCATGNGCGTGGCCTAAAATTAANGGNCCATATGACATNACGTAATCNACTAANTCTTGATTATCTTCAGTTTGAATGTAAGCGCCTTTCCCAGATTTAACAAATAATGGAGTTGANTCAACTGATTTGTATGCTCTNACAGGACTATTAACGCCACCTACCAAAGATTGNTTNGCCGTTNCGAATAATTGTTTCGACATCTTGTTTNCCATGTNGTTATTATAGCTAACTGCNTCTATTTTGAATACTCTTTAGCAAATTTTCATNNCTACAAATAAATCATATTTATCAATTTNATTATTAATGTTTAAAGANTTTTTATTATGGGTAACTGTTGCTGTAATANAATATTTTTTAANGAAACAATTATTTTAATGTTCANATAATTNTGTTCTTTATTTTGNTTGTATAAAATATTNAAATTTAAATAAAAGGGGTTTGGAACAATGCAATTTCATTCAGCAAAAGAAGTTTTAGATTATATAAAAAAAGAAAATATNAAAATGGTCGATTTAAGATTTATGGATCTTCCAGGACTTTCTCAACATTTTACTATTCCCTCTGACAAATTAAGTGAAGATGATTTTACAGACGGTCATTCCGGCTTAGGCTTTGATGGTTCAAGTATTAGAGGTTGGCAATCTATTCATGAATCTGACATGCTAGTCAAGCCCGACCCAAAAACAGCTTTTGTTGATCCTTTCATGAAAGAAAAGACACTTGTTCTATTTTGTAATATTAGTGATCCTGCCTCAAATAAAGACTATTCTAAAGACCCAAGAATTATCGCGAAAAAATCTGAAGAATTTATCAAGGGCAAAGGTATTGCTGATACAATATACATAGGTCCTGAAGCTGAGTTTTTTATTTTTGATGATATCCGTTTTGATCAAAATGAACACTCTGGTTATTACCATGTTGATTCAGTAGAAGGTCGTTGGAATTCAGGTCGTGAAGAATTCCCGAACCAAGGCTATAAGCCACGCTATAAGGAAGGGTATTTTCCAGTTCCTCCTTCTGATAAATTTCATGATATGCGAACTGAAATGTGTTTAATAATGCAAGAAGTAGGCATCGATGTTGAAGCACAGCATCATGAAGTTGCTACTGGTGGTCAAGCAGAAATTGATATGCGCTTTGGTCCTTTATTAGAAATGGCTGACAATCTCATTAAATATAAATATATTGTAAAAAATGTTGCTTATAATCATGGTAAAACAGTCACCTTTATGCCAAAACCTCTTTTCAATGATAATGGTAGTGGTATGCATACGCATTTATCATTTTGGAAGAATGGAAAAAACTTATTCGCAGGTAAAGATTACGCAGGGCTATCAAAAACTGCACTGTATGCGATTGGCGGTGTTTTAAAACATGCTAAATCTTTACTAGCTTTAACTAATCCAACAACCAATAGTTATAAAAGACTCGTTCCAGGATATGAAGCGCCTGTTTATCTTGCTTATTCTAAGAGAAATAGATCAGCTGCTATTCGAATTCCTACATATCATACATCTGATAAATCACGACGTTTTGAATTTAGATGTCCAGACCCTAGCTGTAACCCTTATTTAGCTTTTGCCGCTTTAACAATGGCTGCTTATGATGGGATTGTTAATAAAATTGATCCAGGGAATCCATTAGATAAAAACATTTATGAATTGGATACAGCTGAATTTGATAAAACACCACACACGCTAGAAGAAGCTTTAGAAAGTCTGAAAAAAGATCATAAGTACTTATTAGCTGGCGGTGTCTTCACTAAAGATGTCATAGAAACTTGGATAGATTACAAATTGAATGAAGAATGTAATCAATTAAAATTGCGACCACATCCTTGGGAATTCGCAATGTATTATGATATCTAGATTAAACTAATCTTTTGAAGCGATTAATAATTCGATAATGGACTCTAGAGTCGGTGTTTTGGCTGTCATTATATTCCCTGTGAAAAACTCACTTAACTTTAAGGATGTTTGATCGCCAATAGAATAGACATTAATCTGTTGGTTATTGTATAAATTGGACTCAAAAAAGTTTTCTACTGTTGAAGGACTGGTAAAAATAATATGATCATTATCATGAATAGGAACAATTTCAATTAGTGGTTTTTCAGTACTATATAAATTAACTCTAGTTGTATTAGCGCCTCTTAATTGTAAGCCTACCTCTAATGCATCACGAGCTTTTTCAGCTAAAGGAAGTAAAATATTACTCCCTCTTAATTGCTCTGGAAGATCATTTAAAATTCCTTCAACATCGTATTGCTTAGGTATAAAATCTGCTACTAAACCTGCTTTTTCTAATTGTTCTGCTGTTTTTGGGCCTATTGCAATAATGTTAAAGTGGGAAAGCATCCTTACATCAATTTTTTGTTGCTTTAATGTTTCTAAAAAGCAATTAACACCATTTGAAGATGTGAAAATAATCATATCTTTGGCTTCTAAGAGTTTTTTTGTGATTTTTTTCTGTTCTTTTTTTATTGGGATAATTTTTAACATAGGAATACCTAAAACCTCAGCTCCTAATCCAGAAAGTTTTTCAATGTAATCTTTGGCTTGCTCTTTTTCTCTTAAAATTACGACTCGTTTACCTTTTAAAGGTAATTCTTTTCGCCAATTAAATTGTTCAGCGATTCCTACAACATCGCCTACAACAAAAATAGCTGGTGTGATAACTTCGTATTTATTTTTTTCTTGAACAATACTAGATAGTGTCCCATGAATTACTTTTTCATCAGCTAATGTGCCTTGATAAATTAAAGCTGCTGGTGTTTCTCTAGAAAATCGATCAATTTTTAATATCTGATCAATAATTTCTTCAAGATTTGTGACTGCCATTAAAAAAACTAAAGTATCCGCTATAGGAATATCTAATTGCACCTCTCCTTTTTTTAAGGTTCCTGTTACAAAAGCGACTGAGCGAGATAAATTTCGATGTGTTAATGCTATGCCCGCATATGTAGGTACTGCTATTGCAGATGTTATCCCTGGAATGACCTCAAAGGTAATATTATTTTTTGATAGAAACTGCATTTCCTCTCCGCCTCTACCAAAAATTAAAGGATCTCCGCCTTTTAGACGAATAACTACAAGACCTTCTTTTGCATAATCAAGCATTTTGTTATTTATGCTTGACTGCTTTTCAGAATGTTTTCCTTTTCGTTTTCCAACTCCAATTAATTTACATGATGACGAACAATATTTAAGTAAATTTGGATGGACTAATGCGTCATATAAAACAACTTCAGCTTTTTCTAATAATGATTTAGCCCTCAATGTAATTAATTCAGGGTCTCCAGGCCCAGCACCTACTAAATAAACTTTACCTTTTACAGCCATACTATATAGTCTCTTTTACATGTAAAGCTAATTTTCTTATTTCCTCAGTAACCGCTTCTTTGTTACATTCATATATTTTTTCATGTAATTTATTCATATCCAGTGATGCCCATTTCAAATAAATTTTAACCTTTTTTTCTTTCACTTCAATAAAAAGACCTAGGGGATAATTACAATCTAGTCCAACTGTTTTTAAAAATAAATATTCTAAATTTGAAATAAACTGTTGATTTGGATCTGAGATCGCTTCAAAATACTTATTTAAATCGTCATTTTGATGTGTTTGAACTGTTACGACACCTTGTCCTGGGGCAGGGACAAATTCCTCTACGGATAATGTTTCTGTTATTTTCGATCCTAACTCTAGTCTCAAAAGACCTGCTTTAGATAAAATAACGGCATCTGCAAAACCAGATTTACATTTATTAATACGAGTTTCTACATTTCCACGAATATCTTTTACCTTTAAATGAGGGAAATAATTCTTTAAATATAATTTTCTTCTTAGGCTACTTGTCGCGACAACACTATTTTTAGGTAACGATTGAAGTGACTTAAACATATGATTATTCGTAATCACAACACTATCTGAAATTGCTTCAGGAGCTAAAAAGCTTATTAACATTGTTTCACTTGCTATTGTTGCCGTAATATCTTTGAAACTATGGACAGCCGCATTAATTTCATTGTCTAATAATTTTCTTTCGATTTCTTTTATAAATACACCTTTTCCACCTAAATCTTTTAATGATGCTGTTTGGTTAAGGTCTCCTTCGGTTTTTATGGGAATAATATCTACACTTAAAAAGGGAAATTGGGCTAAAAGTTTTTGTTTAACTTGATCTGCTTGTATGAGTGCAAGACGAGATGGTCTTGCCCCTAATTTAATTATTTTTGACATAGTTTTGTCTGTTTTCAAACCATTTATTGAATACTGCTATTTCTTCAATAATGATCGAATTAACCTTTTCAATTTCAACTTTTCGTTTATTAACATTTTTTGTTGCAATTTCTTTTAATCCATCAACATTTATCAGGGTTATATTTGGATGTTCTTCCGTTATATTTGGGTCTACATTTCGTGGTAGTCCTAAATCGATAATGAGTTTTTTATCGTCATTATTTTTAAAATGAGTTGGAATAATAACTTTATCTTTAACACTGACAGCACTAATGATAATGTCGAAATTATATAAATTTTCAAATATATCATCATAATGTTCAATCACAACATCATGCTGAGAGGCTAATTGCAGCGATTTTTCGTGACTTCTATTTGTGATAATAATGTTAGGATGAGATAAAGCATCTAATTTTTTTAAACATCTAATTCCCATTGTTCCCATTCCAATAATTAAAATAGATTTCCCAAAATAATCTAAAACTGTTTTTCTTAGAGCATCAATTGCAATCGAACTTACTGAATATGCTCCGCGACTTATTTCTGTTTCTGATCTTGCTCGTTTCCCAGTTGCAACGGCAGCTTGAAAACACTTGTTTAATAATGCCTCCGTCTTATGTTTAGAAAAAGCTTTTTCGTAAGCTTCTTTTACTTGTCCTAAAATTTCATTTTCACCAAATACCATAGACTGAACACCTGAAGATACTTCAAATAAATGTTTTAAAGTAAACTCGGTATTCTGGATATTTAAGAGACTTTCTACTTTATTTAATGCAATATTTTTTTGTATTGCTAATGTTTTGATAATCCAATTACCAGCTTGAATTAAATTCTCTGCAACAAAATAGAACTCTACTCTGTTGCATGTAGTTAAAATAACCAATTCTTTAACTGGTGATTGAGCCGTTATTTTTGTGTAAAAAAGATCTTTTCCTTCATTTGTTAAAAAAATAGATTCAAATGCTTGAATCTTACTTTTTGTATGATCAATACCAACTAAGCCAATTCTCATCCCACGATTTTAACTGCTAAAGTTATCTTTGGCAAATTTAGTCCATCAGCTAATATAGAAAATAAAGGTTCTCAGAACTCATTTTATAGTATATTATTGATTTTGTTAGTGGTTAGTTGACTATATGTTATATACAAAATTTTAAGTAGATCAGTTAATTATTAATATATTTTAAGTATGGAGAAATTATAGAATGAGTAATAAAAAAATATATGTAGGAAATATCTCTTTTGACACAACAGAAGAAGATTTAAAAAATGAATTTTCAGAGTACGGTGATATTGATGAAGTTAAAATCATTATTGATCATCAAACAAATAGATCAAAAGGATTTGGGTTTATCACATTTGCTACCCCTGAAGCTATGGAAGCTTCTTTAGCAAAAAATGGTGAAGAAGTTCAAGGTAGAAAACTTAGAGTTAACCAAGCTGAAGAACGTAAACCAAGAACAGATCGTAGATTCTAGTTTAAAACGAATTTAANTATTTTTAAAAACCAGGTAGTNTNNCTACCTGGTTTTTTTTTNNNTTNANGANTTTGTNAGTANATCGTAAACACTATTTTTTGGATAATTTAAATGCTTNGTTATTNATAAAATCTGCTTGGTTGTTAANCCTTGTTGTNNTAANGTCTCAATTAAATCTTTATTAATGGCTTCAATCTCTTTTTCTTGCTGAATAACAAAACAAAACTCACCCTTAATGGTTATTTTGTTTAACTGATTNATTACATCAACTAAATTCCCAGTAANAATAGTTTCGTAACTTTTTGTTAACTCTTTAGCAACACAACAATAGCTTGTCGATATATTCTCTCTAATCCACTCTAGATTAGNTCTTATCCGTTTTGGGCTATCAAAAAATACAATAGGAAACTTNAAACGATTACTTTCAAATAATTTTTTAGCATCTTGTTTTTTCTTNGGAAAAAAACCTGCAAAAATATACTGATCTGCACTCACCCCTGNAANAGATAATAAAGTTGTTATAGCTGATGGACCAGGAATCGGAATGATTTCAATATCTTCNTTATGAAGGGCTTNAATTAATAATGCGCCTGGATCTGAAATGATAGGTGTTCCTGCATCAGAAACNAANNCAATATTTTTTCCATTTTTTAGTTCCGCTATTACATGTTGNACTCTGCTTTTTTCATTGAATTTCTGTAAACTNAATAATGGTTTTTTTATACCAATCTTTTGACATAATAAAGCTGTAACACGGGTATCTTCCGCTGCTATTAAATCAACATCTTTTAGTGTTTGAATGACTCTCTCTGAAATATCTTTTAAATTACCAATAGGAGTTGCAGAAACAAAAAGACGACCTANCCTCTGTTTAATTGAAAGTCACCTTCATATGAATTTTTTGANGAAATAATATCCATGTTAACTTTACCTTTATANATNCCNCCTTCTTCAATCAAAAGTTGATCTCCAGCAATATTNCCATAGACTTTACCAGTTTTAGTTATTTGTAAGCTTTTTACAGCTTCAATATTTCCTACAACTTCACCNGAAACAACAACATGNTTACCAAATATATTAGCGTTTACATGACTATTAATTCCAATAAAAACNTCNCCTTGTGAATTAATTTCGCCTTCAAATGTACCATCTATTCTAATNGATTGTTGNGAATGNATAGACCCTTTAATNGANGAATCTTCNCCAATNACAGTATTAACAATTTCAGTGTTATATTTTTTTAATTTTTTCATTTATATTAAACTACCATACCTTATCTCGGGCTGTAAACATGTCTAAATCTAAATATGTTTTAGGATTTACTGCTTTTCTTCTTTTTCTTATTTCATAATGTAAATGAGGTCCTGTTGATAAGCCTGTAGATCCAACTTGAGCAATAATTTGACCTTTTTGAACAACATCTCTTTTATCAACTAGTAACTGNGANCAATGAGCATAATACGTTCTCATTCCGTAGCCNTGATCTANTACAACAACATACCCAAACGANGTTGACCAACCGGCATATTCGACAACTCCATCTGCNGTTGCCTGAATNGGAGCNCCTGTCCAAGAAGCAATATCGATTCCATTATGAGCTTTTCTTTTTCCGGTNACNGGGTGACGTCTCCAACCATANTTAGACATCAATCTNCCATATAANGGNTTTTCAGAAGGGGTTGCTGCAAATCTTGTTTTTATTTGATGAAGTTTTTCNACAAATACTTCATATGTCTCATTCATTGATTTTAAATATGTAATNTGAAATTCAATTTTTTTAGCAATATTTTCTGGNNTNGATGGNTTTTCAGTCTGAAATTNTTTAATATCTTTATTGAATTGNGNTAATTTTTTATTTTTTTTTTTACTATATCGTTTNGGNCGTTGATCTCCNAGTAGTACTTCGAGCTCTTCTTCCCGTTCAATAAGCTTTGTCATCTGATCTTGAACTATCATCATTTGATTTGAAATATCAATTAATTGTTTTTCTTGGGCTTTATTTTCTTTTTTTAATTGNCGATAGGCNGCNTCTTTTAAATTAGTATTATACGATAAGTAAATGCCTATTATTAATAATACAATTGCAAGTAAAAAAGAAANAAANAATGTTTTTAAACGTGTTTCAGTGATATTGAACGTAANACTCTTGCCACTAGATTTAGCAAATATCATAAAAGAAATTTCATTTGTATTTCTAACTTTTAACATATCGTTCTCTTTGGTCGGGGCGACTGGACTTGAACCAGCGACCTCTAGTACCCCATACTAGTGCGCTACCAGGCTGCGCTACGCCCCGGATTAATTATGCCTGGGCTAATCTTAAAGTTCCTGGATTGCCTGGGTCATTCTTTTCTTTTTTTATCTCTTTTTTGTTTTCTTTTTTGACTTTCGGCTTTGTATATTTCTTTTGTATTTTAGCAAATAACTTTATAAATTCTTTACCTTCAATAACCTCTTTATCGATTAATATTTCAGCTANATCTTTCATTGGCTTAAGATTTTTTTTCAGAATCTTTTTAGCTTCTTCAAAACAGGTATTAATAATTGACTGAATCTCATCNTCAATTTCTTTTGCAGTTGAATCTGAATAATCAACAGATTGACCACCCATTTCTTTTCCTAAAAATACTTGTTGTTCTGTTTTACCATATCGTCTNGTTCCCAATTTACTCATACCATAACTACANACATATTGTTTAGCTAAAGCTGTAGCACGCTCAATATCATTAGATGCTCCAGAAGTAATCTCATTGAANATNAAATCCTCAGCAATTCTTCCNCCCATCANAATTCTTATTTGATTTTTAATCTCTTCTGTNGAAATAAGNTACTTNTCCTCAATTGGTACTTGAAGNGTATAACCTAATGCCATTCCTCTTGGNAGNATACTTATTTTGTGNACTGGATCAGTATTNGGCAATTCAGCTGCAACAATAGCATGACCTAATTCNTGATANGCAACAATCTCTTTTTCTTTTTTAGATATNAGTCGGGATTTNCGTTCAGGNCCAGCCATNACACGGTCAGTNGCTTCTTCTAATTCTTCCATTTCNACNANTTTTTTATTTTTNCGAGCTGCTAATANTGCCCCTTCGTTAATAAGGTTTGCTAAATCAGCNCCNGTAAANCCAGGCGTTCTTTTAGCTATTNTNTCTAAGTCAACTGTNTTAGATACTTTTTTACCTTTNGCATGGATTTNNAGAATTTCATGACGACCTTTTTGATCAGGCTTATCAACAACAATTTGGCGGTCAAACCTTCCNGGCCTNAATAAGGCAGGATCCAAAATATCTGGTCTNTTNGTAGCTGCTATAACAATAATNGTCTGCTTTGGATCAAACCCATCCATTTCAACTAAAAGCTGGTTTAANGTTTGNTCTCTTTCATCATGNCCACCACCTAGGCCNGCACCNCTATGACGACCTACAGCATCTATCTCATCAACAAATATGAGACAAGGTTGCTTCTTTTTTGCNTGACCAAANAAATCTCGAACTCTAGAAGCNCCAACCCCAACAAACATTTCAACAAAATCAGACCCAGACAAACTNAAGAAAGGNACATTAGCNTCACCAGCAATAGCTTTNGCTAATAATGTTTTACCAGTTCCTGGAGGGCCCATTAACAAAGCACCTTTTGGAATTTTAGCTCCAATNTCTTGGTATCGTTTTGGGGTTTTTAAAAAATCAACNATTTCCTTNAGCTCTTCTATAGCTTCNTCGATTCCAGCTACATCTTTAAATGTTATTTTTTTATCTCCTTGATCTTTCCATGGAACAGCTCGAGATTTACCAAATGACATGGCTTGATTGTTCATGCCTTGAGCTTGTCTAAAAATAAAAAACCATAACCCTAAGATCAANATGAATGGTAAGAAAGCTTGAACAAATAANCTTACAACCCAACTTCCGTCTGTAGGATCTATTTTAATATTTACATTTTGTAAACGTAATTCTTCAAGTAGTGAAGGGGTATCAATGTAGTATGATTTNAGGATTTCGCCTGTTTTAGTTTCGCCTATTAACACACGTTCTGATTCTCTTATTGTTACAGACTTTAAACTATCTGAACTTATCTTTTGCATAAANTCTGANAAAGGNACTTGCTCTGTTTGTTGTGGTTCNCTAACGTAGGTAGATAAAATTGAAAGTAACATCAANCCAATGAGNACNTACCATATTATGTTTCGCCACTCTTTTGGACNTTTAGATTTATTTTTTTTGTTTGTTTTATTATTTTCCATTATTCAAATATTTTAGCAATATTATGCAAAATTTTCTAGGATTTCGATATTTTCATANGNCATTCTATTAAACTTTTAAATTATTTTTTCGCTTANTCTTTCAACAACAGCGTCTACACCATCAATCTCAAAAAACTGCACTTCNACNTCGTTATCCTGGTCTAATTTTATGGANTGNCCAATAAATTTTGTTGAAAAAGGNTAAACTAATTTTTGCATNTCAATNANNGCNGNNACTTCAATACTNGCTGGTTCGTTAAAGTCTGATAAGGCGTTAAGAGCTGCATAAATAGAACTACCGCTCTTCAAACACTCCACAACCAGAATGACATGNTTGTTTTTCAAACTAAANGGAATGTTTGTCTCNCCAATATTAATNTAGCTTTTATTTGTNAGGTCACGATATAANGAGGTNTCGATGGTGCCAACCTCAACATTTAATTGACTCAAATCTAAACANTGCTTTTGTAACCTTTTAGCTAAAACNTTACCTCTTAAATCAATTCCGATTAAAACTGTTTTTTCAGTTATAAACGCGCTCATTTGTTTTGAAATTGAAAAAATTAAATGGTTTANNTTATCTTCATTAAGTATTTCTTTATGGCTCATTAAATTATTATAAACTATTTATTTATAAAAACTACTTCTAAGTTATAAAATACCTTTTGTTGATGGNACACTTTTTTTTCTTGGATCNACTTGAGTTGCTTGGTCTAAACAAATACCGAAAGCTTTAAAGCATGCTTCAATTTTATGATGTAAATTACTCCCTTTGAGCATATCAATGTGTAAATTAANTCGAGCGTTGTTTACAAATGCNTTGAAAAACTCTTCAACTAANTCTGAATCAAANGATCCNACTTTTTCTNTATCAAAATTATGATTNAACCCNANNGCTGGNCGNTTACTTACNTCAATNGCAATNTGACATAAAGATTCATCCATTGGAACAATAGCTGATGCATAACGATTTATNCCANAAGCATCACCNATTGCATCGTGAAAAGCTAANCCTAAACAAATNCCNACATCTTCAACACTGTGATGCCCATCAACTTCCAAATCCCCTTCAACNNTNACNGNTAAATCAAATANCCCATGCTTAGAAAAAAGGGTTAACATATGATCGAAAAANCCTATNCCTGTNTNTATATCAGAGNTTCCTTCTCCATCAATATNNANTTTAAGNGTTATTTNTGTTTCTGCNGTATTACGNTTTATTGTTCCAATTCGTGNTTTTNTCATTCTTTCTCCTTCTGACTAAAATAATCCTATTTGATTATTGGCTTTACTNTCAGGCATTGATAAGCCAAGATGCTGGTAAGCTAAAGCCGTTGCAATTCGNCCNCTTGGCGTTCGNTCAATAAAACCACATTGTAACACATAAGGTTCAACAACATCTTCNAANGAATCCGATTCTTCAGAAATGCTGGCTGCAATTGTTTCTACCCCNACTGGGCCGCCTCCAAACTTTTTAATNAATGCTGANAAATANGATCTATCTAGCTGNTCTANACCTAAATCATCAATACCTAGACCCTCTAAACTTTCTTTGATGTTGTTAACAGTAATNNTGGCATCGCCTTTAACTTGGACCCAATCACGAACACGCTTTAATAGACGATTTGCTATTCTTGGAGTTCCTCTGGATCGTTTAGCCACTTCCAATGCTGCATCATCACTGATATCAGTATCCAAAATTCCTGCTGCTCTTTTAATAATAATTGCTAATTCATCATGCTCGTAATATTGAAGCCGCTCGATTATTCCAAAGCGATCTCGNAGTGGCGCAGATAAAAGACCAACCCTTGTNGTTGCACCAATTAATGTAAATTTAGATACATCTAAACGAATGGATCTGGCAGACGGGCCCTTTCCAATAACAATATCTAATTCAAAATCTTCCATTGCAGGATAGAGTACTTCTTCAACNGTTCGATGTAGCCGATGGATTTCATCAATAAATAAGATATCGCCATCTTCTAAGTTTGTTAAAATAGCAGCTAAATCCCCCGGTCTTTCGATTGCAGGACCTGATGTTGTTTTGATATTAACACCCATTTCNTTNGAAATAATTGTAGCTAATGTGGTTTTTCCCAAACCTGGGGGACCATATAATAAGATGTGNTCAACATTTTCTGAACGCATTTTTGCAGCATCAATATAGACTTGAAGATTTTTTTTAAGCTTTTTTTGACCAATAAACGCATTTAATTGTCGCGGCCTTAAAGATACTTCTTTATGATCTTCAGGTTGAGAGATAGATGATATAATTCTATTTTCTTCAGCTTCTTTGGACATGTAGAGGAAGTATACCAGTTTTAGCTGCGAGCTTCCACCTGGGTGATGGTTTAAGCTGGTTCTATTTTTTATTGANAATTATTGTAAAACTTAATCAGCTTGATTAGATTTATTTAAAAAATTTAATATTTTTAACATTAAATACGNTTAACTNAATAAACAGGAGAGAATGTTATGAANTTCATTGAGAGATTTACTATTGCAGAACCTAAAAAAACTATATATTTAAATGAGAATGTTGATGAATTTATNAAATTCCCAACAGAGAAAGTGGTTCAAGGCTTGCAACTATCTACTNACCCTATGAGTGAGTCAAAAAGTATCACTAAACAACTAAATCTATNCAGAGATAATTTTGATTTAGTCACATGTAATGNTGTTAAACATTCAATCNGAGTGATTCTTTTNGATTGCGTTGATGAGAATAAGAATATCGATTTATCAAAAAAAGATTTACCTTCTATTATTTATGTTAGAAGAAATCATCATTTAAACGTAATTTNAGAAAAATTTCAGTTGGAAAATAAATGGGTCGAAGATATAAATTCATTTTTTAGTAATGACAAAGCANCTGTTTTAAAAAATTTGTTACTAAAAATANTCCGTGANTTACAACCTCACTCTACGAATGANTTNTNTTTANNNATTATNGGTGTCACTTACTTTGATTTAGNTNGTGGTTTAGATTCTTANTAAAAAAGTTTAAAATTTAATTTTNANGGGAAATAGANTCTATGAAAAAAAATAACTCATTTGATTGTCATTGCTCACGCAGGCAATTTTTAAAGCAATCTGCAACTTCTATCGTTTCTTTGCTTTGTTTACAGCTCGTAAGTCCCGTCTTATTATCTTGCTCAAAATATACTGANGATAGCACCAACAATGTTGCTTCTACTGAAACTGGTATCACATATGATTCTACAACAGCAAATTTAACGATTCCTTTTTCATCAACACAAGGAACAANCCTNCAAAGCACTGGAGGATTTGTTACCATTAATAGNGTCGATTCAACTAATATATACGTAATGCTCGCAAATATAAACGGTACTGTAGTGGCGTTTTCATCCCGCTGCCCACATGCGAATGTATATAACCGCTGGTCTTTTAACAGTAATCAATTTGTTTGCGGTAGCCATAATAGTATATTTGATTCAGATGGTTCGTTTTCTTCTTCCTCTTCTACAAGCGGCGTCAATGATCTTTCGGAATATTCAGTAACAGTGTCATCTTCGACCTATATTGTTGATCTGTCTTAAAAATCAAAAATTCGTTCTATTTTAAACCCTGAATATAATTGATTTTCATCAGATCCACTACTTGCAGGAATATACCCAACATCGTTTTGATTTGATAAAAANAGATAAAAATTATGGCCAAATGTCATCAATTTTACACCAGATATAAAAACACCATATTCTGCGTAACTTTTTATGGGTGTTAGATACTCTAAGAATAATTTTGTTTTTGGAATTACTTTGAATGCCGTTGCAAACCCCATTTGTATAGATGAAAAATAGTCCTTATAAATGGTATTTACAGCNATATCAATAGACTCAGAAACATATGCCCCAAATANCGTGTAGCTTAACGTTGTATTTTCTTGTGTTGTTAACGTTAGCNTATCAAAATGGATNGCTCCTCCTGTCCAAATTTTTTCTTTTAAAGAAAAACTTTTTTTGTAGATTAAACTTTGCTGACTGTAAGTTGATGCTGATGAATAGCTCACAATTTGATTTGATGATAAGCCTAATTTAAGATCATACCCGACATTTGCACCAATATCTTGACCNAAAAGACCATTATCTTTCAATGGAACCCCTAAAAAACGATGGTTTATAGCTGCAACGAGCTGTTTGGTATACAACTGCTCAGCACTTTGGACCATTAAAAACTGATGATGATAGCTCAGCATGGGTGAACTTAACAAAAAAAATAAAAAAAGAAAAATATGGCTAAATTTCATCACTTGAAAATGTAACATAAATATTAGTCTGAACCAAATTACTTATTAGGTTTACATATGTTAATAACCCAAAAATATCTCTGTTAAATTCATGATTTATAGTTTTAGCAATAATTATTTGTTTGTTATTTTCAACACTTTTTTTTATTTCAACTGGAATAGCTAGTTCAATTTCTACTCCACGAATTGTTAATTTTCCATATAAAAGNGTATCAGAAAGCTTAATCGGCCTTATCATTTCAAATACTATTTCAGGGTGTTTTTTTGCATAAAAAAATTGCTTTGATTGAAGATGACGGTCTCGAGTTTTGTTTCCTGTTTTGATACTTTCAATTTTTATGGATGCGTTTAAAGATGTTATCGTATTACCATTTATTTCACAGTATATATCATAATTTTCAAATTTCCCTTCAACCATNCCTAAGCCAAATTGATTAACGTTGAAACCAACTACTGATTTGGATTTATCAACTTGAATTTCTTTAACATTTCCGTAAATCGACAAAAAAGAACTTAANATAAAAACNCTTAGAAAAAAACTGGCTATTTTAAAACTTAAATTAAGTTGTTGTTGTTTTATCATATGCACTATTATAAAAACAAAATTTGAAATATCAAAACCGAACCATTAATTAATTTTTTAATAATTATTNCTATTTAAATATATAATTTAACCTTTTTTTATACAAATCATGTTTAATACATTTCTAAAATGGGTATCTTTTTATAAGTCAAAACATAACACATTAATAGGAGCTCTTTTAAATGGTTAAATACTTTAAAGCAGTCAGACATCCGCACATCATTTTACTTGATATACCACGTGTTGTAATGATTATTTTCATCATTTTTAACTTAATTGCTATGACTTTTTATTCTGGAGGAAATGTCATTGANCCAAGTGCTNCTGGTTATTCGATAAGTAAAAATTTTTTTAGCGATTTAGGTCGTACTACAAGCTATTCAAATGATTCCAATTGGATCTCTTTCTTTTTCTTTAACACATGCATTGTATTATCTGGCATGACCTTTGTCTTATTTTTCTTTGAGTTTTTTTTGCTATTTAGACGCAATGTTGTTAACAGATATATAGCCATGTTTGGTACTTTATTTGGGCTTTTAGGTGGTTGCTGTCTTATAGGTGTAGCCTTATTCCCAATTGATTTAGATTTAGAAGCTCATAGATTTTGTGCAAAATGGACATTTCGATTTTTCTTTCCTTGTACGCTTTTGTATTCGATTACATTATTTAGATCAAAACGATTTCATAATTCAATGGCATACGGCTATTTATTCTGGTCACTTTTTGTTGCTGCATATGTAGTCTTATCAGAATTGGGACCTGGATTATTCAATACTGAAGGTGGTTTAATCTTTCAAGTTATCTCCCAAAAAATAATTGTCTTTACTTTTATCTTAAATGTTTTGTATCAAACATTTCATATCAATACTTTTTTTCAGTCACGACAAGCACGGCTTAAAAAAAATCTTAAAGTAACAAGCTCAAAAGGAAGGGTGTAATAAAATGATCGTCAAAACACAATTTTTAAAAAAAATTAAATTTCTTAATTCTCCACGCTTTAGCTTGATGACACTTCCTCAAATTTGTGTTTATGTGTTTATCGTCTTCAACATTTTGGGGATGTATTTTTATAAAGGTGGGACTTATTTTAATATTAATAATCCTGGATATTCATTTACTAAAAACTTTTTTAGTGATTTGGGTCGATCAGTTAGTTTTTCAGGAGATGCGAATTGGGTTTCGTTCTTTTTATTTAATAGTTGTGTCATTTTTGCTGGGATTGTTTTTGTTTTATTTTATTTGAATTTTTATAAATTATTTATGAAAGATAAACTTAATAGAAATTTAGCGATGGCAGGTACATGTTTCGGTATATTGGGAAGTTTATGTCTTGTTGGGGTTGGACTTACTCCTGCAGATCTAATATTTGACCCTCATGATTCTTTTGCCACTTGGACATTTCGCTTATTTTTCCCGTGCACTTTATTATATTCAATAGCTTTATTTCGATCGCCTCACTTAAAAAATAGTATGGCCTTCGGTTATCTAGCTTGGTCACTTTTTGTAATAAGTTATGTTTTAGTATCCGAACTAGGCCCACCATCAACTGAATCAAATACTGCACTTGTCTTTCAAGTTGTATCGCAAAAAATAATTGTTTTTGCTTATATTATAAATATTTTTTATCAAACGTATCATATTAAACTGTTATATAAAAATATGATTTTAAAACTTAATCAAACACCAAGTAATTTATCAAAAAAATTTCTTAATCAGCTTTCAAAATACTCTGTTCAGATGTCGACTCGACCATCTGGAACCAATTAAAGCCTTTAATTATTAAATTGTGAATTAACTATTTTTAAAGTATTATCTTGGTATGAAAATTCAAAATATTTTAAAAATACTATCTATTTCATGCTTAATTATCGTATCTTTTACTGGTTGTAAGGATACAGTTAAATATGGTTCTTTACTGGAAAACCCGGATAATCCTGTTGTTAGGATGAAAACCACACAAGGTGATATTTTTATTGAACTATTTGAAGATCGGTCCCCTATAACAGTTGATAATTTTTTAAAGTATGTTGATTCTGATTTTTATGATGGTACTCTTTTTCATAGAGTTATTGATGGTTTTATGATTCAAGGTGGAGGATTAACTGAAGGGCTGACTCCAAAGCAAACATTATCTCCTATAAAAAACGAAGCTGATAACGGATTAAATAATAAACGCGGAACTATTTCGATGGCTCGATCAAAACTAATTGATAGTGCAACTTCACAGTTTTTTATAAACGTTAATGACAATTTTGCGCTTGATTACAAAACCCCAACCCCAAGAGAATTTGGGTATGCTGTTTTTGGTAAAGTAATAGAAGGTATGTCTGTTGTTGATACTATTAAACAAAAACCAACTACGACAGTTCAACCATATAAAAATGTTCCTATAAATGATATTAAAATCTTGAAAGTTATTTTAATTAAAAACTAACTATTTCATTGGCTCAATTTTCACATACTTGTTAACTGTTTGATCGGTGTTTAGTTTGTTAATAATAACCTTGTCATAAAATACTCGCTGGTTAAAAGGATAAGGCTTTAGTTTATAGGTGTATTGAGTATCATTTTGAGCAACAAACTTTACTCTAAACTCTTCCCCTAGTAAACTAGACGGAAAATTACTTTTATCTTTGATTCCTAAGCAAATAATTAATGAAATCCAATCAACAATTCGTAAAACTTCTTGATTGTACGCTATTCTTTTTTGATCCAAATACTGAGAAAAATAGGTATCATCTTTTAAAGAATACATACATTTTTCAACAACATTACTTTCTTCTCTCCAATATTGTTTGATCTCTTCTTCACTTTCAGGACTCATTGAATGATGATTCACTGCCATCTTACTCAGATTCAAGCAATGTTTTGCCACTAAATAACCTGAATATAAATTATTTTCGAGCGCCTTTTCACGAGACAACTTCCAAATGCCAACTTTCGACTTTATGGGTGCTTCCTGAAAATCGTATGGCTTGTCATTAAATGGATTAATTTCAGGATACTTTTCAAATATTTCCCAACCAAAATCATGAATTTCTGCTGCATATCGAACAGATTCAAATGGTCTAGGCTTTGGAAAAGACTCATTTTCCCAGGATTTGACTAATTCAGAAGAAAATCGAGCATGTTCTTTTTGTGTAATATACTTTTCGGGATCTTCTGTTCTATAAATCATATTTTATTTTACAATTAAAATTGACATATTCTCAAATCGAGTCTAAATATTTTATCTTTTAAGCAATCCTAGTATGACTTATACTATAACTATCTCATGTGAAAGGTAATCAATGACAATTAAGCAAATTGCAGTTTTAGGTGATGGAATTACTGGCTCAGCGGTCAAAAAGAAAGCGGAAGATTTAAACTACATTATTACAAGCCCAGAAGAAGCCGACATTGTGGTTACATCTCCAGGTATTCCACCAGAAAAATATGAAGACTATAAAAATAAAGTTATATCAGAAATTGAATTTTCTTATCAACTTTTTCAAGATTCAGGTGCTGCTCCTTTTATTATTGCTGTTACTGGAACGAATGGAAAATCTACTGTGACATCATTAATAAGCCATATTCTTGATATTCCAGCATCAGGAAATATTGGTGTGCCTTTAATTAATTACGTTGGGTTAGAACAAATATATCCAGAAATTGCAGTTGAAGTAAGTAGCTATCAACTAGAGACTTGTGTCACATTCAAACCAAATATAGCTATTATTTTAAATATTACACCAGATCATTTACGTCGCCATGGTTCAATGGATGAATACATGGCTCAAAAAGCAAAATGCCATCAAGCTCAAACTGCGTCTGATATTTTAATTTATAATGAAGACGATCCCCTAGTCTGTGATATTGTAGAAGATAGCCTTGCACAGACTATACCTTTTAGTTTAAATGATATCGATAAAGATATTGTTGAAGCCTGTCACCTTCCAGGGCAACATAATCAGCTTAATGTGGTTGCGGCTGTAAAAGCATGTGAAATTGTTGGAAAATCAAAACATTATGCCCTTACTCAATTACAACAATTTAAAGGCCTAAAACATCGACTAGAAACTGTAGGTAAAATAGGAAACCGCTATTTTATCAATGATTCAAAATCTACTAACCCAGATTCTACATTAAAAGCTATTGAATCTATAGAAGGACGTTTTCATGTTATTTTGTGTGGTGAAGATAAAGGATTCGACTTTTATGACATGCTAAGAACACTTCATAAAAGGGCTGAATCGGCTATTGTATTTGGTGAAATCTCTACCTTAATTCATGATCAATCATTTGAATTAGATTCTGATTTTCCATTAACATTAGCAGACACTGTTGATGACGCAGTTAACATTATTTTTTCAAAATCAAAACCTAACGATACAATCCTTTTTTCTCCATCAAGTTCAAGCTATGACCAATTTAAAGGGTTTGAGGATAGAGGGAATCAATTTAAAAACTGTGTTGAGAGACTATGAATTTAAGACGCTTTAAACCTGATTGGATTTTTTTACTAGCTGTTTTTTCCTTGCTAGGCATAGGAATGATAATGATCGTTTCTACAAGCTCAGTCGTGGGTTTGTCTACTTACAACGATGCTTTTTTCTTTATTAAACGACATTTTATTTTTTTAATCCTTGGTCTAATTGCTGGTTTGATTGGATTTGTCATTCCACATACTTTTTATAAAAAAATAGTTTCTTGGGGACTATTATTAAGTTTTGGTCTTCTTTTACTTACACTTTCACCTTTAGGTGTTGAAATTGGTGGAGCAAAGCGCTGGTTAGATCTTGGTTTTTTTCGATTTCAGCCAGTTGAATGTGTTAAATTTTTCGTTGTTGTTTTTGTAGCGGTTATTTTTGATCGTAAAAAAAATCAGTTAGATCAATTTTCCAAAAGCTTAATTCCTATGCTAATTGTTTGTTGTAGTTTATTTTTTTTAATCCTTCTTCAGCCTGACCTTGGCAATATTGGATTAATTGCCATAGTCATCTTTTGCTTAATGTTTTTATCATCTATCCCAATAAAATATATCGCAACAATGGTTGCAGCCTGTATTGGATTGTTAACAATTATTATTTTGAAGCACTCCTACCAAATGAAACGGGTTTTATCTTTTCTGTCTCCCTGGGACGACCCATTAGGAAATAATTATCATATGGTTCAATCCTTAATCGCTATTGGGATTGGTGGTTTTAGTGGTGTTGGTATTGGAGAAAGTAAATTAAAGTATTTTTACCTACCTTTGCAATATTCTGATTTTATTTTTTCTATTATTTGTGAGGAAGGTGGTTTTATTTTAGCTGGAATCGTTATTTTACTTTACACTATTATTTTATTTAAAGGATACGAAATGGCAAAGAAATCCACACATTATTTCGGCTTTTATTTTGCTTTTGGACTGACTTTACTCATTTGTATTCAAGCCTATATAAATATAGCTGTTGTTACAGGTTTGATTCCTGTAACTGGCATTCCACTTACGTTTATCAGTTTTGGGGGGACATCGCTGATATCCTCTTTATTTTATGTTGGTGTTATTTTAAATATTGCGACATTACAACATGATAAACAATATGACGTTATGCATAAATCATCATGATAGCATTTACATGTAGCGGAACTGGAGGCCACATTTATCCAGCTATTGCAGTAGCTCAGAAAATTGGACATCAAAAAAGTATATTTATAATTGAAAAAGATAGATTAGCCGCTAGTGTAATTCCAAAATATGGATTTAATTGTGCAAAAATTAATTTCAAACTTAAATATGTTTTTTCTTGGATCCCAACACTCTTAACCGTTATATCTATTCTAAGAAAACATGATGTGACAAAATTGATTAGTACTGGAGGTTATGCCACCTTACCAGTAGTTATTGCAGCATGGCTATTGCGTATACCTGTTACATTACTTGAACAAAATTCAATCCCAGGAAGAGCAAATCGATTTTTAGCTTTTTTTGCAACAAAAATATGCATAAGCTTTGATTACTCAAAATCTTATTTTAAACATAAACATGTTTATTTAACGGGCAACCCTATAAGGCAAGTTTACCCAAAGGATCCACTAGTAGAAAAGCTATTAGCACTCCATTGGGGCAAAGGGAAAAATCTATTAATTTTTGGTGGAAGCCAAGGTGCTGAATCAATTAATAATACTATTTTAAACTTAAAACTTTTTTTTAAGAAAGAATCAATTAATGTTATTCATATTGTAGGAAGAAAATACTATGATCAACATTTTTCAAACGACTCCCCAATTATAGAAAAAGATCAGCTCTCTAATTGTATTTATGCTATTGTTGATTATGTAGAAAATATGGATAAATTATATCAATGGACTGACTTTGTTATTTCAAGAGCAGGAGCTACAAGTATAGCTGAATTATTATTTTATCAAAAGCCCGCTTTACTTATCCCATATCCATATGCAACTGATAATCATCAAGAGTATAATGCAGACGAACTTATTAAATTAGGACTTGCACAAAAAACATCCATTGATACAATATCAGAACAGTATTTAAAAGCATTTTTTTCAAGCGATTTTAAAATAAATGCATCATCAAATCGTAATGTAAATCTTGATACTATTATAAACTAAACGAATATTTCATTTTATTTTTAATTAAAAATTCATGAACTGAATATAAATTTTCATATAAGAGGTTGTTTCGAAACTTAAAATACTTTAAACTTCTAACATTATTTTTTAAAAAATAAAAATAAAAAACAACTTTGACGTACATGAAAAAAATTATTGCTCTTAAGAAAAATAAATCATCAGAAATATTTAATCATTCAAATCTTGCAGATGTACTAGACTTTGTTAAATCAGAATTAGAGTACCCAGAATGTATTAATAAGGAAATAGAAAATAATCTAAAGATATTTATCAACAATTGTTTGGATCATGGATTTGAATTTATTTGGCATGGTAGTAGTGTTAATAAACGCTTTGATATGTTTGGTTATCAAATTAGAAACGATATTGATATTTTAATTTTTTCAGAACAAGATCGTAAGGATCTTTTTCTAAACTATCTTGATAAAAACTTTTCTAATTTAAATTTAGAAGTAAAAAATCATAATCCTTGGTATATTTTCAAACTAAATATTTACAAAGATGTTTCAATAGAATTCAATTATTTTTCCCGTTCAAAACGTGATTACGCGTTTAGTAATGTTGGTCGTGTATGCGGAATGAACCAATGTATGATAATTAGAAAAGAAAAAGAGCATTATTCTTTACATAAGACTCGTGCATTTCATCATAATGAATCTTTTAATAATAAAATAAATCCTTATATATTTCATACCCATAGTCTCCATCAATTTGGAGAAAAATTCTATGAAAGAGTATTTGGGCATATAAACCTATTTAGTTTTGAAGAAAAAATATATTTTTTATTAGAAAACTTATCTTTTTACTTTGATAATTTATTAAAAGATAATGTTGAATTTACTCTAGATAATATTCACTATAAAAAGACTATCAACCCAGAAACATTAACCCCAACCAAAAAACAATGTATTGCTCTATTAAATGATGCCTACAAGGAAACGTTTACTTTAAAAGAAAAAGTTCAAGATAGAACTTTGCCTTTAGATATAAATAAAACCATTGGTGGTATAAATAAAATTAAAAAAAATTTTAATTCATTTAGATTTCAATATCACCAAATTGGAATAGATCATCATCAAAAACATTATTTTTGTAAAACTTATGAATCACTTAATATGATACCTTTATCTCAATTAAATTCTATTATTACAGTTTTAATTGATTCAATTAGTATTGCCTTAGATAATGAAGAAATCTTTTCTGATTTATCTTCTTCAAAACATAGTACGGATAATTTTAATAGTGGCTTTAGTGACGACGAGCTAAGCAACGATTCTACAACTGAAGAATCTGAATCAAGTCAAACATATCTTTCAGTGGCTCAAAAATTTTTACCTACCTCATCTAATTCAAATAGAGCTCAAAATAATACAGATTTACATATAAAAACTCAACTTGATTCAAAGCGAAAAAATAATATAAGTACTGAAAAAAAATATGGTACTGATAGTTTTAATCAGCTTTCAACCCTGAGAAAGAGAAATCTCTCAAAGAACAATGAAAAAACTAAATCTTACCTTCCTAACTTGAAACATAGTAACAGCAACTCTTCTTTATCTAGCTTCAGCCATTTAGACTATGAGACTGATGATGAAAGTGCCGCAACAAGTACTGAAACTGACATAACAAGCTCCATTGATATTGAATATAAATCATTAAAGATTAAACAAGAAAATAATTCTATTCAAGACTACCATTTCAAAGCTTTGAAAGATTTTTTTAAAGTCCCAAGAAAAAAAATAAAACAATCACGTCATGACAACTTTATTAAATATCAATTAAAAAACTTAGCTCCTCCAAAAATAAATTTAGACACTGATTTTGAACTTACTGAATTTATTGAAAGTTGGAAAAAATGTAAACTTCCTACTAAATTTACAAAACTTATAAAAATCATTGATTTTCCTAGAGATTTTATAGAACAAAATAGACAACTTAATAAAATCCAAGAAGCATATTTCCAGAAATATATTCCTGAAAAGAACCCCCTAACCAGTTATGATTATTTAAACACACTGTATGATGGTTTAAAAACATCTGAATCAATTAAGAAGATGCGTATATTTTTTAGTTTAAAACCACCCTATTCCAACACTAATTGTGTTTATTTCAAACATCCTAGCTTAAGTCAGCTTAATAAAGATTTAGAAGATATTTATTTTATAATAAATGAGTATAGAAAAATGGAACAACATAATTATCAAATTAAAAATTTGTTAATACCTTCATTTATCATAATAATGTATGCAATTTACGATTCAGAAGCAACTAGTTCTGAATCTAAATTTCAGAAAGAAATAGTTACATGTATGCTTATATTTTCTTTTCTAAAGGTGTATCAATATTGTGTTAATACTATTGCTGAAGAAAATAAAATTCTTAACCATAATGATGTTCAAAGAAAAATAAAAACTTTTGTAAACTATACAAATGAATTACTAAAATCTGATAAAGATGTGGACGCTTTTTATGGTTATTGGCAGACATGTATAAAAGATATTTTACCTCATACAACTAAATCTAACATTAAAATAGATTTAGAACTAAAAGGTTTACCTACATCAAATATATTTATAAGATAAAACATTTATCAAGATTTATAGATGTTTAGATAATTTATTTTTTGTCTATTATCCCATTAGAAATAATTTAAAAAGAAGGGATGATATAGATGAAATCAGAAGAAAATAAACTCATTTTCAATAAAAACGATCATAATGGAGATAAATATATTTCTAAAACAACATTTACTCTTAAATTCTCAGAAAAAGATGTTAAGATTGTTTTTTCAATGAATTAATCCACTTAAAAAGAATTTAAACTATACTTTAATATATCGTTCAATTGAACTTTTTAAAGTAAAAAAATAGTAAAATTAATTTTTTTACAGACTCTATGAAGTCTTTACCACTTATTATTAGTTTCAACAAAGCAAAAAGATAATTATTTCCTGTTATATTTTGTACTCTGGCACTTTTAAACCTGGCTGTATATAATGTGCGCACTATGAACACAAGGGCATTAGTATTACTATCTGGTGGGCAAGACTCTGCAACTTGTTTAGCTCAAGCAATAAAGGACTTTCCAGGCGCTGTATCTGCAGTGGCATTTGATTATGGCCAACGTCATAAAATTGAGCTTGATCAGGCAGCTATTATCGCAAAAAAAACACATATAAATTTGGATATTATTTCGCTTCCGTTTATTTCTGATTTAACTCATAATGCTTTAACTAGAAAAGATATTGCCATTGAATCAAAAGAAGGGGAACTCCCATCGACCTTTGTTGATGGAAGAAATTTATTCTTTTTAAGTGTTGCCGCTGTGATTGCGAAACAACAAGGTTGTCACATTTTGTATACTGGTGTTTGTGAAACAGATTTTTCTGGATATCCAGATTGTAGAGAAGACTTTATTAAATCACTTGAACAAACACTTAGCTTGGCTATGGATTATACCTTTCAAATTAGAACACCTTTAATGTTTTTATCAAAATCCGAAACTGTTCTAAAAATGAAAGATCTTGGTTTTTTAGATTTATATCGCTTAACTCATACCTGTTATGAAGGGACAAGGCCAGCTTGTGGAAAATGTCCGGCGTGTTTGTTACGCTTAAATGGTTTTGCTGAAGCTGGTATAAAAGACCCATTGGACTACGTAGAATGAGCTTATACTTAACTGCCATAATGGCAACATTGATATGGGGATCAAGTGGTATATTTGTATCTCTTATTGATTTACCTATTTTGACGATCGTCTTTATTCGAACCTTAATCCCTACATTATTTGCATTAATCTTTATTTACAAACTAAAACATATTTTATTTCTAAAAAAGAAAGTTTTTTTTATTGTGTCTTTACTTTCATTAAGCACTTTAACTTTTCAATTTTATGGCTATAAATTAGCACCTGTCCCGTTAGTTTCTGTTTTACTTTATTGCTGGCCATTAATTTATTATTTTTTAGCCTTATTTTTTAAGCAAGAAGTCTTTATGCCGATTAAACTATGTTTATCATTAGTGGCATTTATGGGTATTTTGTTGATCAATTTAGAACCTACTTTTTCTGTTTCATCATCTGCTTACTTAGGATTGTTTTTTGGGTTTTTGGCAGCTGTATCTATGGCCTGTCAAATTATGTTAATAAAATTATATATGCAAGACGAAAGCAGTTATTCAATGCTTTATATTTATAATGTATTGGGAGCGTTGGTTTTATGTCCTTTTTTTGTTCTACATTTACCATCTCTTTCACTTTATTCATTTAATATAAGTATCTTCTTTGGCCTTTTTATTGGAACGTTAAGCTTTATTATGTATTTTAGATGCTTACAAAAATTACCTGGGTCAACAATGGCTTTGGTATCTTATTTAGAGGTTCCATCTAGTATTTTGTTATCATTATTATTTTTAAAAGAAGGTGTTACCCTTTTGATGATTCTTGGGATCTTTCTTGTATTGTTTTCTTCGATTACAATACTTACACTTAAACCAAATAAAAAACTAGGATTACAACAATGACGACAACTCAACTATTTTTTGAAAAAGCAGCTAAAACTTATGATACGTTTAATGATATTCAAGAAGATTTATTTATGGCACTTTTAACTAATATTAAACAAAAACAATTTAACTATATTATTGACTTAGGCTGTGGTAGTGGCCGCTTATCATATAAATTGCACAATATATTTAACCCAAAAACATTGATTGGACTAGATAATTCAAAAGAGATGATTAAAAAAGCACAAAAAGAATATCAAAAAGAATCTATTTATTTTTTACATAAAGATATATGTGAGTTCCCTATTGAAGCTGATTCAGATTTTGTATTTTCTAACGCTAGTTTTCAATGGATAGAACACTTAGACCATGTATTTGAATCGATGAGTCTTTCGAAACAAAGACAAATCGCATTTAGCGTTTTTTTACCTGGAAGTTTTACTGAGCTTGAACAGGCTATTAATAAAGCACTTAACTTAAATGTCACTTTACCTGCAACAGAGTTTAACCCTATTAACTATTACGAAGATTTATGTGCTCGCTATTTTGGCTCTTTTACAGCAAAAAAACTTACATTAACAAAACACTTCAAATCGTTAAGTGCGTTATTGAAATGGATAAAACAAGTTGGTATACGCGGTGCTGGAAGTTCGCCCTCTTTAAATTGGAGTACAGGAAAAATAAAAGCTATCGAAGAGGCTTATATCAATTTATTTAATGATATTAGTGTTACTTTTGAAGTTGCTTGTTTTTGGAGTGACCTAAAACAGTAATTAATTTAATTTAATCTTTTTAAAATATCTATTTGCTTCATTCATTACTTTTGGTGATAACCACAACGTACTAATTAATGTTGGAATAGCCATCAAACCAAATGCAGAATCAACAATATTTAATACTAAATCAAGCGACGTTATAGCCGCTAAAAAAATCATAGCTAAATAAAGTGGTAAAAACCAAGACCTAGACTTTTCTCCAGCTAAAAAACGAACACATTTGAAGCTATAAAATGAATATCCTACTAATGTTGAAAAAGAAAAAGCTAGTACAACAACAAAAAATATCCAGCCAAAAAGTTCTCCTAATAAGGTGGCTATTGCACTGGACGTTAGGGCAATGCCTGTTATCCCTGATTGAGATAGCTCTGGCACTGCAATCAAAATGATCAAACCTGTTAATGTGCAAATAATCAGCGTATCGAGCAAAGGTCCAATCATCGCAACAAGTCCTTCCCGAATTGGCTCTTTCGTTTTAGCAGCTCCATGAGCTAATGCTTCTGTACCAATGCCCGCCTCATTTGAAAATGCACCTCTTTTAATACCCTGAATTAAGACTACTGCCAAACCGCCACTTATGGTTGCCGATGGGTTAAATGCTGAACTTATAATTAATGAAAAAATTGATGGGATTACACTTATATTTTGAATTAAAATAATCATACCTATACCAAAATAAACTACTACCATCATAGGAACTAGTTTTGATGTAACATTAGCTATACTTTTTAACCCATCTTTAATGACGATCCAAGTTAACAAAACTAGAAGAAGTCCTATCACAACATTAAAATAAGCTGTCTGAGTATAACTAATAGCACTTAGTTGAGTTTGTAATAATGAGACTAACTGATTAACTTGAAATAAAGGTAAACAGCCTATACAACCAGCTAATGCAAACCATGTTGCTAGAAAATGCATATTTTTGGGTAAGGCTTCTGTTATTACATACATAGGGCCGCCATGCACTACACCATCTTTATCTTTTTGACGAAATAGTACGGCTAATGTACAGGTAAAAAACTTGGTCGACATTCCTAAAATAGCCGTTACCCACATCCAAAATAAGGCGCCTGGGCCACCTGCCGTTATAGCCACTGCCACGCCAGCCAAATTACCCATGCCTATTGTACTTGCTAGTGCCGTACTTAATGCCTTGAAATGACTTAACTGACCAGGATCATTTTCATTATCATATTTTCCACGTAAAATTTGGATTCCATGCCATAGGTATCTAAAAGGAACAAAACGGCAATATATAGTAAAAATTATTCCAGCACCTAAGACAAGCCAGAGAACGTTTCCCCAAACAAAATTTACTATTTGATTAGATAAATTTAAAATAGAGCTTTCCATCTGATAAAAGCATACTTTGAATTATTTTTAAAATCAAAAGATACTTTTTACACTTCGCATGTCTTTAAATTTTAATAAAAAACATATAGATTATTCTTCAATTGGAAAAATGCTTAAATTTACCCCATTTTTATAGTGTTTTGCTATTGTTATAAATTTGTCTTTTGTGACATTTGGACATGGGTTTTCAGATGTGATTTATTTTATAGGATATATTCAAAGGCTCCTATTTCTTTTTTTATACTATTTATTTTGTTTAAACATGTTTGATTAATTTCATTAACATATTTAAATAAGCCTTCTTCTTTTTTTTCATCCGTTACTTTAACATCTTTAAAAAGTCTTGAGCTTAACTTTTTAACACTGGATTCCATTTATT
>NZFK01000025.1 GCA_002690645.1 Rickettsiales bacterium | reverse complement strand
TTTCATGAAGAATATGACAAAATTAAAGATGATGCATCATTAAATTTAGATTTGCCAGAAATGAAAAATGAATTTAAAGAGCTTGATATGGAACCAATTATAGATGATTCAGCGGAATTTAAATTATGGAAAGATCGTTATGCGACTGAACAAAAACAAGAAGGTCTCTATTCAATTAAGCTATCGCTTGTTTTAGGTGATCTATTAAGCCAAGATGCTTACAAATTATGTGATTTCCTCGAACAATTTGGAGATAATTGTATTCGCTGTGATCGAAATCAAAATATGCGAATAAGAAATATGCCTGAAAAATATTTAGGCAATTTATATCAGATCATAAGTAAGCTTGATCATACATTAATCGATTATCCAGCCTTTATCGGAAATATGATAAATTGTACAGGTGCTCAAACATGTAAATTAGGCATTTGTTTACCAAGAGGGTTATCAACTGAAATAAGAAACCGTTTAAAAGATTGTGATCTAAATCTAGATGCAATACCTGAATTTAGGTTAAACATGTCAGGCTGTCCTAATACATGTGGTATGCATCATATTGCGCATCTTAGGTTTTTTTGGNAAAATTGGTCGTAAAGATGGTGTTATTTATCCNGCTTATAATATTTTAGCTGGNGGCCGTGTTGCNAAAGGAAAAACAAAATATGCAGAAAAAGTAGGAGATATTCCTGCTCATAAAACACCNGANTTTGTNTACCAGTTTTTGAAAAATTACATTTCAGAAAAAGAAGAGTATCAAGACTATTATGAATATCTCGAAAAAGAAGGNAAAGAATTAATTAGTGATTTATGTGCTCAAATGAAAGAGGTTCCAGCNTTTGAAGAAGATGCAACGTATTATACTGATTTTGGNGCAAAACATCCTCTGAGATTAGATGATATGGGAACAGCAGAATGTTCGGCNGGTATGTTTGATATGATTAATGTCGACAAAAAAGAAATTGAAACAATAAAAAAAGCAATTGATGGTGGTGAAGAAGCAACNTCAGAAAAANTATATAAAATGATGTTTCATACAGCAAGAATGTTACTAGTTACAAGAGGGTTAGANGTNAAAACAGATGAAGAAGTCTTTTCGTTATTCAACAAGCATTTTGTTACAACAGAATTGGTAAGCCCTAGTTATGATTCACTGGTTAACAATGCTAAAGATGTTCAACTTGCAGAGTTAATTCTAAAAAAAGATCAGATATTTCAATTAGCTAACGATATCATCGAACTATATAAAGGAATGGATGATTCATTAAAATTTAAAACNGTTGAAGTNAAAGATAAAAAAGTTGAATCTAATGACCTAACTATCGAAAAAGATTATCGTGGGGTTGCTTGNCCAATGAATTTTGTTAAAACNAAATTAGTTTTAGAAACANTAGCTAGTGGTCAGCAATTAAAGATTTTATTAGATGATGGTGAGCCTATTCAAAATGTGCCTGGNTCGGTAAANCTTGAAGGNCATACAATTTTAAAACAAGAGCAACAAGGTGATGGTCATTGGGCTGTATTGATCCAAAAAAAATCTGATCAAGCTACTGAAAACAAAAATGTAGTTGAAAAAGATTATCGTGGGGTTGCTTGCCCAATGAATTTTGTTAAAACAAAATTAGTTTTAGAAACATTACAAGTTGGTGATGAACTAGCTATTTTATTAGATGACGGGGAACCCATCAAAAATGTTCCAGGATCAGTAAAATTAGAAGGACATCATGTACTTAAAGAAGAACAAACTACAGACGGACACTGGAAAGTTTTAATAAGAAAGGGGTAAAAATGGCAGAATCAAAAAGACGTAGTTTTGTTAAGGTGCTTTCTTGGAGAACAACAGCTACNTTAACGACAATAGTAATTTCNTATTTAATTACTGGAAAAACAGATGCTGCTTTAAAAATAGGCGCGTTTGAAGTGGTTGCAAAAATATTTTTACAATATGTTCANGAGCGAATTTGGTCAAAAATTAAATTTGGGATACCAAAAAAATTGGACTATCAAATCTAAGGATGGTTAATGATACAAAAAAACATTAACGATTATGTTAATTCTTTAAATGATACGTATAAAAATGCATCTTTAACAGAGATTCTCACATTTTTAGATACGTCATTTAAAGCTAATGTTATTTTGGCGTCCTCATTGGGTCTAGAAGATCAACTTTTAACGCATGAATGGCTAGGTATAAATTCATCAGCACGAATTTTTGTGTTAGATACAGGTCGTTTAAATGAAGAAACCTATAATGTCATGGAAGAAACAATGCAAACATATAGCTTCAAATATGAAATATTACATCCTAATGAAGATGAGATCCAAAATTTATTATCATCGAAAGGAAGTTTTTCTTTTTACGATAGTATTGAAAATCGAAAAGAATGTTGTGATATTNGAAAAACTAAACCATTACAAAATATTTTANAAACAGTGGATGCTTGGATAACTGGTTTAAGAAAACAACAATCGATCACNAGAACAAATTTAAATTTATTTGAATTTGATGAGACACATAATATTATTAAAATTAACCCTTTGCTTAATTGGGATTTTGATAGCGTTTTTAATGAAGTCAAAATGAAAAAAATACCTTATAATGTCTTACATGATAAAGGCTACCCAAGTATTGGATGCGACCCTTGTACNCGCGCAATCAAATCTGGTGAAGATTTAAGAGCAGGACGTTGGTGGTGGGAATCTGCTGACCAAAAAGAGTGTGGTATACATATTTCTGAAAAGAATATAAAAAGTTAAGTATGATGGAGGTACAATAGGTGGTAACAATGACAAAACAAGAAACAAAAACATTAACACATTTAAAACAATTAGAGGCTGACAGTATTCATATATTTCGCGAAGTTATTGCTGAAACTGATAATCCTGTTTTGTTATATTCAATTGGAAAAGACTCAGCTGTCTTACTTCACATAGCACGTAAAGCCTTTTTTCCAGCAAAATGNCCNTTNCCNATTCTTACATGTTGATACAGATTGGAAATTTAAAGAAATGATAAAATTTAGAGATGAAAAAGCAAAAGAATGGGATCTTGATCTAATTGTTCACAAAAATCTAGATGGACTTAAAGAAGGTATCGGGCCATTTACTCATGGTTCTGCTGTTCATACAGATGTAATGAAAACACAAGCTTTAAAACAAGCATTAGATAAANATAAGTTTGATGCCGCTTTTGGAGGTGCTAGACGTGATGAAGAAAAATCTCGTGCNAAAGANCGNGTNTTNTCNTTTCGAAGTGCACAGCATCGCTGGGACCCCAAAAATCAACGCCCTGAACTTTGGTCGTTATATAATACAAAAAAAAATAAAGGTGAATCCATCCGTGTATTTCCTTTATCAAATTGGACGGAATTAGATATTTGGCAGTATATCTATTTAGAAAATATTCCNATAGTACCTCTTTATTATTCTAAAAAAAGACCTGTTGTNAAACGTGATGGTATTTGGATTATGGTTGATGACGATAGAATGCCGNTAGANTCAGGCGAAGTNCCAGAAATGCGAAGTGTTCGTTTTCGAACATTAGGTTGTTACCCATTAACTGGGGCAATTGAATCAGANGCAGAAACACTACCAGATATTATCCAAGAAATGTTATTAACAACAACTTCTGAACGTCAGGGTCGAGTAATTGACAAAGACTCAGGCGCGTCAATGGAGCAGAAAAAACAGGAGGGCTATTTCTAAATGTCACACCAAGCAGAACTAATTGANACNGATATTCTTGCATATTTAAAATCACAAGAACACAAAAGCTTATTACGCTTTATCACATGTGGATCAGTTGATGATGGTAANTCAACATTAATTGGTCGATTACTATATGAATCAAAATTAATATATGAAGATCAGTTAGCCGCATTAGAACAAGATTCTAAAAAAGTTGGAACACAAGGNGAAAATATTGATTTTGCATTACTTGTTGATGGTTTAGCNGCAGAAAGAGAGCAGGGGATAACAATTGATGTCGCTTATCGTTACTTTTCGACAGATAAACGTAAATTTATTGTGGCTGATACGCCTGGACATGANCAATATACNCGAAATATGGCGACAGGAGCTTCAACAGCAGATTTGGCTATTTTAATGATCGATGCAAGAAAAGGTATTTTAACTCAAACAAAAAGACATTCTTCTATTGTTCAAATGTTAGGTGTTAAAAAAATTGTGTTAGCTGTTAATAAAATGGATCTCGTAAATTTTTCAAAAGATGTTTTTGATAGCATCGTAAAAGATTACCATCAATTTGCNTCTCAAATTGGAATAAATGATATTACAGCTATACCNGTTTCTGCGCTTGAAGGAGATAATATTACGACAGAATCGACAAAAATGGACTGGTATAAAGGTGATACGTTGATGTCATTTTTAGAATCNGTCGAAATAAATGACTCATCAGATCATGAATCTTTCACTATGCCAGTACAATGGGTNAATCGTCCAAATTTAGATTTCCGTGGGTTTGCTGGNCAAGTGNCAAGNGGCAAAGTANCNGTTGGTGANAAAATAAAAGTTTTACCAGCAAATATTGAAACGACAGTAAAATCAATCGTCACCTTTGATGGAGAGTTACAAACAGCCCTAAAAGGGCAGTCTATAACCATCACTTTTGAAGATGAAGTTGATGCATCTCGAGGTGATATATTAGTAAGTGAATCAAGTACTGCAAAAATAGCTCATATTTTTGAAAGTAAATTATTATGGATGTCAGAAGAACCNATGGTTCCTGGAAAACAATATTGGTTAAAAATTCGTGCAAAGATGGTTTCAGCAACGCTTAAACAACCAAAATATAAAATTGATGTAAACACTTTAGANCAACAAGAAGCACATGANCTTGCATTAAACGAAATTGGCATAAGTGATTTAATTGTTGATCAAGATATTGCATATGAACATTACACAGACAATAAAAATTTAGGAAGTTTTATTCTAATCGATCGTTTAACAAATAATACGGTAGGGATGGGATTAATTCAGCATGCTATCGAGCAGACGAGTTGGGTAGATCGCTATGTTAAGCAACGTGATAAATATTGGGTTCGAAGTGATATTTCAAACAAAGAACGATCAACTCAGTTTGGTCATAAACCTCTTTTACTTATCTTAACAAGTCAATCTGAAAATGATTATTCACATGTTGCAAAGCAATTAGAAAAAGAACTTTTTCAGAAACAAATTAAGACCTATCGATACGGATTTCAGTATATGGGATCTGCTTTAGCTGGTGAAGCATCCTTTAACAAAGAGGAAATGCGTCAGGATATGATTAAAAGTTTAATCGAGATTGCTCATGCGTTTTGTGATTCAGGACAAGTATTTATTACTGCAATTCATAAATTAAAAGAATCCGAATTAAATACAATTAAGCGAATAATGGAGCCTTTTGAATGCCAAGTAATAGGACTAGATGAACAAGTAAAGTTTGCAGATTTTAATGTAGATAAAAATCAAACTTTAGATAATGCAGTTATTGATTTAATAAAGGCAAAACTAATTTCATAGTAATTCGTAAAGGAATAAAGAATTAAAAAAGTTATAAGTTGTAACGCTTTTACTGTAGAGTCAAATAAAGACGCTTGGCAAAAGCTTTTTTCTCTAAATTACGATACAGTAGCTAAAGCTAGAATAGGAGCCTATCAAGTAACTAATTTCTATAGTCAAACCTTAGCGCCTTTTACAATGTGTGATGATACGGATATCATTCCAATTATGTTACTGACATGGGTAACTTACTGTATACAACCAACACCATTAGAATCTGTTTACGATCTTATAACAAACAATTCCAATGCCATTGATGCTAATAAACAAGCCGCAATTTTAAACTTGGCTACATCATTAACAGGAATTATGGGTGTGGCTGGAATTTTATCTGATAACGAACAATTAACATTATGTTCTTATGCACTAAATCATATCACAGTATTACTAAGTTCAGGTTCAATGAATGACACTTTTACACTATTAAATGAGGCTAGTTCAGTTGGATTAATTTATTTCCTTTCGACGCAGCAAATCGAAGAATTACCAGAAGCAATAATTATAGGAACACAAGCAGCAAACAGTCTGTTTTTATTAAATACCTTAAAAAATGTTATAAATGATGCTGCCGAAAAAAATACATTGATTCAAAGTGGAACAAAGACATTATTAACTGGAATTATATTGTTTTCGCTATTTGCAATTATTTCAAATATTAATTTTTCAAATAAAATATATCAAGATGTACTTAAAGATATTTTAATAAGTACCGCAGGAACTGTAGTGGGTGCTGGCTCATTAATGCAAGAAATATCAAACTTAGTAAACAAATCAATCCAAAATATTACTGAAGATAGAGATAATAGGTTTAAAAANTCGTANCTTTAAAAACTATCATTCAATACCCATTCAAGAAGTATAAATAAAAGAAGATTAAAACAACGAATTCATGTATAATGTCGATATTAAATTTCAAAAAAGTGGTGAAAAATATGAATATTTTTAAACTTTGGGGCAAAATAAGCATTCTTCAACAAATTTTAGTAGCAATCATTGCAGCCGTTGTTGTTGCCTTTGCTTTTCCACAAGTCGGTCCTATCATAAAGCCTTGGGGTGATATTGTTTTACGATTAATTAAAATGATCATTGTACCATTAATCTTTTTTTCTATTGCTAAAGCGGTAATTGACATTAAAGATGCTGCAAAAGCCGCAAGTTTAGGTATTGGTTCCTTTTTACTTTATTCCTTAACAACCTGTTTAGCGACATTTTGGGCTGTTTTAATAGCAGCACCAATGTTCAATATTATTGCTTTACCAGATTTAAGTTCTTTTCAGACTGGAAATATTGATCAAATTGTTTCAAATGCATCTGGTTATGGTGGTTTTTGGGATGCCGTTTTTAGAATCATTCCAAGTAATTTGTTATCTTCATTTGTAGATGGTAATACATTATCTGTGATCTTTTTTGCTGTTATTGTAGGTTTTTTAGTACTTCATATGATGAATAATAAAGAACATGCACAACAAGGAAAGCAGTTAGAGTCCATGATCGGTGCGTGTTCTACGTTAATTTATCAATTTATTAATGTTGTAGTTGCTATGATGCCACTAGCTGTATTTGCCTATTTGACATGGATGATAAGCGTTCAAGACACAACATTGATAGTAGCTCTTGGAAAAATGATATTAATTGGTTTTAGTGCACTGTTTTTACATACGGTATTAAGTTATGGTGCACTAATGACGTTTTCAGGTTTAAACTTTTTAACTTATCTAAGAAAGTTTTTTCCTGTTCAATTATTTGCATTTTCTACGGCATCAAGTGCCGCTACAATTCCATTAAACGAAAGACGATTAAACACACAATTGGGTGTTTCCAAAGCAACATCAGGATTTGTTGTGCCTTTTGGTGCTACTGTAAATATGGATGGAACAGCAATTTGCCAAGTCGTATATGCTATTTTTATCGCACAGTTATATGGTGTCGAGTTAGGTTTAGGGAGCTACATTACACTGGCAGTAATGTCATCTATTATTTCAATTGGTGTAGCAGCTGTNCCATCAGCTAGTTTAGTTACCCTTGGTGTCGTTTTAGGTGTTGTTGGAATACCTATAGAAGGTATTGGCATTATTGTTGCNACAGATCGTTTANTAGATATGGCAAGAACNACAGTAAACGTGACGGGTGATGGTGTTGTGTCTGTGGTAATGGATAAGTTCTTAGGTCGATTCAACAAAAACGAATACGATAAGTAAAATTTTAAAATTCTTTCTTTGAATTGAAACATTTTTATAAGTCTTTTCGATACCTATATAAAGGTAAAAAAATGTATGCAAAAATATATATCAGCGAAGATAATAGCGACAACATCCCGCTAAACAATTTAAAAAAAAAGCCAGACCCAGTTTTGTATAAAAAATTATCAAATGCGATTTGTCCAACAAAAGAAACGGAAAGTAAAGAAAGTAAACAGGGAGATTTAGCNATTCAAGGTTCAAGAATTGAACGGTTNGACCCTTTTACTTTTTCCGAAGTATTGAANTATACTTCTTTTGAAGATGATCTAAACTGTNNCTTGGTTTCTTTNGATTTNNANNAAAAAATNNCTCATTTTTTTAAANGANGTNGNNTGTTNAANNAAGATTTAGCGAAAAATAAATATGANANTAAATATATTGANTTATATGAGGAAATTCAAANAAATAACNATTCTGANAGTTTAAAANATGATCAGGAATTATTAGAAAATATTTTGAAGTTTGACAACGATAAANCNAGACAAATATTACTAAAATACTTTTTAAAGAAAATAGATAACCCTTTACTTTTTAAGCCTGAAAATATTAAAGCTAAATTTAAAATTAATAAGAAAGAACTTTTTGAAATATTAATAAAAGATAAGAAAAGTCTTGATGTCCTATTAATAGAAAAAATGCCACAAAATAAGATAGATGACCTTTTTAAAAGTTACTTTTATGAAAATTTAGAGATTGATAGCAACATTAAAAATGCTTTTTATAAATACTATGAAAAAAATAAATTATATAACAAATATGACTATTGTATAAAAAGCTCTGAAAAGGAAAATAATCCATTGATAAAATTATGNGGCTGTTTAACATTAGAAGCTGCATGTTGTCTAACACCTTTACCTTTTATAGGGATTTTTCCTCTAATTAATATTCTTAATATCTTTAATATAACAAGATACTCACTGATATGTTGTGGATGGCAAAATAATGAAACATCTTGTGATGAACGAATGACGCAAAACATGAGTTTACTANATATGGACATGACATTTTTTATTAAACAAAGTTGTTATGACAAAACAATAACCGCATGCTTTTGTGCACCTGAACTTACTTGTGCTACACTTGTAAATATTTCATATGCATCAACATCAGCTTGTTGTTTGGGGTGGGATTTAGGACGTTTATATCTACACGCTCCAGATTATAATAGACTACGATCTGATCATTAAACGTTAGATCCATCAAAAAATTTTAATCAGAATCAAAATAACTGANACAGCCTAACAGACTGGTTACAAATTTTCTTAANAGGTATAATACTTCTACTATGAAAAACGTGTTGTCGCTNATCTTATTTCTTATATTCTCTATAAATACATTTGCNTTATCAAAAAGTATAGAAAAAACATATACCAAAGCCACTTTATCATTTGATCAAAGTAGTATTGTTTTTGATGATGTCGATAAAGTAATAAAAGAGCAGGTGATATGGGCAAAATTAACATTAAAACATAAGCCAGGATGGCATTCATATTGGGAAAATCCTGCTGATTCAGGTCAGCCAACAACNATAAGTTGGACATTTCCTGAAAATATATCAGCTNGAGAAATAGTATGGGATTACCCAACAATCTTTTATCTAGGTCCCATTGTTAATTATGGGTATGATCAAATTGCAAATCTTATTATTCCAATAAAAATAAACCAAGCTCCCNTAACAAAAAATATACTGTTTACAGCTGATGTTAATTGGCTTGTTTGTGAAGAAGAATGTATTCCTGAAAATGCTTTCTTTGAATTTAATTTTCCCAGCTCAGTTACAAGTTATAAATCTAATGATGCATCAACTATTTATTCAAAAAGAGATAAGTTGCTTTCAACTCAACATATAAAAACATCATTTAATATTTTAAATGATCAATTTAATTTAAAAATACCCAATTCAATATCAGAAAATAACATAAAATCTCTTTATTTTTTTCCTAAAGAACATCCAGTAATTAAATATAAAAAATCTCAAGAAATAGAGCAAAAAGACGGGTTCATGATATTAAGTACTGAAGGTATTTCTACAGGATTGACAGAAATATCAGGTTTCTTACAAGTAAATACAATAAACGATCAATTCTACATAAGAGTATCGGCAAGTAATGAAATTAAAATTGCATCATCAAGTTTGTCATTCTTAACCTTTATGGCTTTTGCATTTTTGGGAGGTTTAATTTTAAACATTATGCCATGTGTCTTTCCTGTTTTGTCCTTGAAAGTATTGGCAATGGTACAAAAAGCAAAACAAGAACCCTTGAAAATTAAACAAGAAAGTCTAGCATATACCTTTGGGGTCTTGATAAGTTTCTATTTGTTAGTTTCGATTTTAGTCTTACTTAAAGCGCTTGGTCAGCAAATAGGGTGGGGTTTTCAATTACAGTCACCCATATTTATCTATTTTATGATGGCTTTAATGATGTTAGTTGGCTTAAATTTAAATGGTTTTTTCGAATTGCCTAATTGGTTAATATCAGTTCCAGGCAAACTGAGTTCTGTACATACAAAAACAACCACTCAAAATAATAATTGGGGTAGTTTCTTTACAGGTGTTTTGGCTGTGATTATAGCTACACCATGCACCGCTCCATTTATGGCACCAGCAATAGGATTTGCTTTTACTCAACCTTTGTTAATCAATTTACTGATTTTTACTGCTTTAGGAATTGGCTTTAGTAGTCCTTATGTTTTAGTATCATTTTTTCCAGATCTAATATCGTTTATTCCAAAACCAGGAAAATGGATGATTAGAGCGAAACATATCTTAGCCATTCCAATGTATTTAACTGTATTATGGTTAATTTCTGTATTTTATTTTCAACTTAACATTATAGGTTTAGTTATTGCACTTTGCCTTGTTTTGGCATTAGTTATTTATTGTTTAACAGGTGTATTTGAATCTAAAACTATCCAAACACTTTATAAAATTTTAACCATATTATTAATAATGGGATTATCATTTTTAGTTTATAACCTTGAACTTAAATCAAAGCCGTTATCGACAGAGGCAACATTTGAAAAGTTAGATACCATCTTAGCAAATAATCAATCTGCATTTGTGGATGTAACCGCTGCATGGTGTTTAAGCTGTAAAGTAAATGAAGAATTAGTCTTAAATACAAATGAGATTCAAACATTTTTTTCAAAAAATAAAATTGAGTACATTGTATTAGATTGGACAAATGAGGATCCATTAATTTCAAATTATTTAAGTAGTTTTAAAAGAGAAGGTGTTCCATTATACGTTTATTATAATAATGGAAAGAAAAAAATATTGCCTCAAGTCTTAACAAAAAAAATGATTAAGAATTTAGTCCAAGAAAACTAGAAAAATTTAAGTTCAAGCGTTATAATTATAAAAAAAATTATGAGGGGAAATATGTCTAAAACAACTAAATCTATAATAAAAAATATCACAATATTAGCTATTGCTCTTTCAATAACTACATTTATTTCTTGTTTTAATAAAAAAGATGCTAATGCAAACTCAACAACACAAACAAAACCTATTGCTCAAAAAACTGTCTTAAAGTTAAATCATGAAGCACCCGCTTTTGAAGTAACAGATTCAAATGGTAAGGCACATAAGCTATCGGATTATAAAGGTAAAATCGTTGTTCTTGAATGGAAAAATAGTGGTTGTCCTTTTGTTAAAAAGCACTACAACTCAGGAAATATGCAAGCGTTACAAACGTATGCAAAAGAACAAGATGTTGTTTGGTTAAGCGTAATCTCATCTGCAAAAGGAAAACAAGGTTACGTTTCATCAAAAGAATGTAATGACACTGTTAAAAATGAAAAATCAAATGCGACAGCTGTATTACTTGATCCAAATGGTGAATTAGGAAAACGCTATAATGCAAAAGTAACACCTCACATGTATATCATTGATAAAGAAGGTAATCTTGTTTACAACGGCGCTATTGATAGTATTCCATCATCATCACAATCTGATGTTGAAAAAGCTACCAATTATATTAAAGTTGGGATCGATCAATTGAAAGCTGGAAAGCCTGTATCAACACAAGAAACAAGACCTTATGGGTGTTCCGTTAAATATAAAATTTAAGATTTTTTAAGTTCGTCTTCTAGTTTTTGTGTAACATTAAAGTGTAGTTTAGCTACATTATGAAGCTGTTCTTTACCAACCTCTTTTACAAATTGGACTGCAGTTTCTAAGGATTTTTTTGTAGACCCTTTTGGGAACGTTATCTTGTAATGTTCGGACATTTCATCCATCTGAGATACAAAATTATGACGAGCAAGAATACTTGCACAAGCAACTGCAATATTTGATTCTGCTCTTGGGCGTTGATATAACGTAACTTTTAAATCCTTTGCTCTTAGTGAACTTTTTAACAGTGAAGCGTTACCAAATTGATCAGATAAAGCATGTTTACAATCACCTTGTTTTAAAGTATCTTCTAATACTTTTAAATGTCCCCAAGCAAGCATATGATTAAGGTTTCCATATTTTGCATAAACTTCGTTATAACTTTGATTTCCCATGATCAAAACAGTATGTTGACAACGTTTAATAATTTGTTTGGCTAAAAAAGAGATACTATGTGCCGAAAGTTTTTTAGAATCTGTAATTCCAAGAGATTCTAACGATTTTTTTTGATCGGCTGTAACTCGAACTGCAGCTATTACTAATGGTCCGAAATAATCACCTTTACCAGATTCATCAATGCCAATTAAGTCATCAGGGTCTTTATCTTTAAAGTTTAGTTTTTCTACATCCTTTTCTTTATTTGTTATTAAATCTGATAGTGTTTCTTTTTTAGGTTTTTCAGTAAGTATAGCTTGAACAAAAATGGAAAAGTCATGATCTTTTAGTTGAGAAAAGTCAAAACGGAGCCCTTTTTTTCCATCATAAATACGAACAAAACCAGAGGTATCATCTTTAAAAACTAAAAATTGTAATCCATAGTTTATTTCTCGATATGGATTTACAGTTAACCCTTCAAGTTGTAATAATCGTTTTGAGGTTTCATAAAGTTTATATTTGTCTTTAGCACCTAACATTGTGATAAGTATAATCAATAAAAACTTTTTAGGAAATAAAATTTATTAAATTTTAAAGCTATGCTGTCCAAGTGAACAAAAATAATCCATTTGAACCACCTTGTTTATAAGAATATTGTTTTCGATTTGAATTATTATCACTAAAACTACTTTGATAAAGATCTTCTAAACCTTCAGAAGTAGAATCATGTCTATCTAATTCTTGTTTAGAAATAGAAACAGGAATTGGAACAATAAATGTTTGTTTTTGTAAAGTGGAAATACTGCTTTCTAAAGCTATTCGATTAAAGTGTTTGCGTTTAATTTTTTTTAAGTAATGTTTTGTTTTATTCGTCATATTTAATCCCCGCTATTAAATATATTTTATTATTTTTTAAATTATCGTATTTAAGTAAAAATATATTACATTTAGTGGAAAAGGATTTAGCAATAAATTAAAATTTTAGCAGGTTTGCTGTGAAGTACTATTTTTGCTAAACTATATTACCTAACAACTGTTGTTAAGGAGTATTACATTATGGCTAAAACAAAAGATTCATTAAATATATCAGGAGATATTAGTATACATTCAGAAAATATACTTCCTGTAATTAAAAAATACCTTTATTCCGAGAATGAAATATTTGTTCGTGAATTAATATCTAACGGTTTTGATGCAATTACAAAACTTAAAAAAATTGCTACACAAGAAGCAATAGAAAATATCCCTGAAGATTTCAAAATAAATGTAACAATTGACGAAAAGAAAAAAACAATAACTTTTTCAGATAATGGTGTAGGTTTAGATGCAGAAGAAGTTCAAAAGTACATCAATCAAGTAGCCTTTTCTGGAGCAACTGATTTTATTGAAAAATATAAAGATAAAGACGAAGCTGAAAATATTATTGGCCATTTTGGTCTAGGGTTTTATTCCTCTTTTATAGTATCGGAAAATGTAGAAATAGAATCTTTATCGTATAAAGAAAAATCAACTTCAATTTTATGGTCATGTGATGGATCAACTCAGTTTAAACTTGTTGAAGGTAAGCGAAAAACGGTGGGTACAGATATTATTTTACATGTTTCAGAAGAATCAAAAGATTATTTATCTGAAATGAAAATAACTGAGTTAGTTCAAAAATATGCAAATTTTTTACCAATTGAAATCCAAGTTAATGGGAAAAAAGTTAACCATGAAAACCCACTGTGGAATAAACAACCAAAAGATGTCAAAGAAGAAGAATATAAAGAGTTTTATAAAACATTATTTCCGTATAATGCTGAACCTTTATTTTGGATACATTTAAACGTCGATTATCCTTTTAATTTAAAAGGAATTTTATATTTTCCTAAAATATTACATGAACTTGATGCAAATAAAGGAAATGTGAAACTATTTTGCCAGCAAGTCTTTGTAACTGATGATGCTAAAGCTGTTGTTCCAGAGTTTTTAACATTACTACAAGGTGCAATTGATTGCCCTGATATTCCATTGAATGTTTCAAGAAGTTATTTACAAAACGATCCCTATGTTCGAAAAATTTCAAGCCATATCGTAAAAAAAGTTGCGGATAAGTTAAATGAATTATATAAAAAAGATAAAAGTAATTTTGAATCATTCTGGACTGACATTCATCACTTTATAAAGTATGGAATGATGGAGCAAGCAGACTTTTATGAGAAAGTGAAAGATATTGTGATTTTCCCATCATCATTAGGGTATAACACGTCCATTCCTGAGTATTTAGAAAGAAATAAAGAGAAACTTGAAAAGAAAGTGCTTTATTGTACAAATAAAGACGAACAGGCTTCTTATGTAAATTTATGTAAAAAGCAAGATTTAGAGGTTATATTTTTACAATCACTCATCGACACACATTTTATTCAGTTTTTAGAATCTAAAAATAGTGATATCAAATATACAGCAATTGATTCTGAATTATCTGATCATCTTGTTGATAACACAAAAACAGATATCGTGGATAAAGATAACAAAACAAATAAAGAAAAATTAGAACAGTTATTTAAAACAAATTTAAATAATGACAAATTAAAAGTTGATGTGAAAAGTTTAAAAACAGATTCTGTTCCAGCAATTATTTTAGAGTCTGAACAAACAAAACGAATGAAGCAAATGTCAGCATTAATGAAAGGTTCACAAATGCCAATTTTTGATGATTATACTGTTGTTATTAATGAAAATAATGCTTTAGTAAAAAAAGTATTAAATTTAAATCAGTTTGAAACTAAACAAGAAAAAGTTAAATTATTATGCGAGCACATTTATGATTTAGCCTTAATGGGAAATAAACCGTTAGATGGAGATAAGATGCAAGCGTTTTTAAATAGATCAGTGACATTACTTGAAGATATAGCTGGAGAATAATGTCTTTAGATGAATTAAAAAATACAATAAAAAAACATCTTTATATTGTATTTAAAGAAAATTTTTCAAATGATTCAAAAACATTTCTCGAACGTTATGTGGCTAAACACCCGTTATTAAAACCTGAGCTAATTGTAATAAATGATCAAATTCATGGATTTAAAAAAGCGAGTAAAAAAATAGCTTCATTAGAAGATTTTCCAATTTTCTTAGAGATAGAAGGGTTGTTAAACGGAGAGGAAAGTTGTTACATAGATGGAATTGACTTATATGCTGAAGCCCATATAAATTGTCAAAAAAGATTATCCGATATTATTTACTTATCCAAAATGTATAGTCAGCATGTCAGCTTAGAACGAATATTAGATATTTCAAACGTTGGTAATGAGTCTCTAGTAATTACTTCAAAGATTCAAGATCAGTTAATGGAGCTGACTATTGAAAGTGAAGAAGATAATTTTATTGAAATGGATATATTTAATAAAATACTAACCAATCATCTAACGATGTTTTGCCATATTATACAAGTATTAAACGACTTAATTGTAAAAGATTTATCACTAGTAAAAATTGAAAACAATACGGGCTATTTTCCTGAAGGGCACTAATGATAAAACTTTTGTTAAATAAAGTTAAATCNAAAGAAACTCTTTCAACTGATCAAAGTAAAATTATTATGGATTGTATTCTTGATGGAGAAGTTGAGGAAACTGATATTGTTTCTTTACTTGATGCTTATGATAAAAAAGGNATCGAAAGTGATGAAATAGTTGGCTTTTTANCAAGTTTAAAGCAGTTTTGTTTACCTTTTGAATNATTTCATAATGCTATTGATACGTGTGGAACAGGAGGGTCTAAAAAAGCNAGATTTAATATATCTACTTCGGTTGCTTTTGTNTTAGCGGCTTCTAAAGAAACGGTGGTTAAGCATGGAAATTATGGCTCAATNAAACCAAANGGGAGTTTTAATTTTTTAGAGTCTTTNGGTATNCCATTTCTACTTACATCAGAGCAGCTTGAACAAATTGTAAAACAAACACATTGTTGTTTCTTATTTGCTCGNTCTTTTCATCCAGCCATGAAACACGTTGTATCAGCTCGAAAAATATTTGCCAAACGTAGTTTTTTTAATTTACTTGGCCCACTGGCAAATCCTGCAAACGTTAAATATCAATTAATCGGATTACCAAACGATGATAACTTAACATTACTAATAGATGTGGTTAGAAAATTAGATATGAAGAAAGTAATATTTGTTATTGGGGGAGATGGTAGAGATGAAATTAGCCTCGAAGGAACAAGTAAAATAATTGAAGTGACACCTAAGCAAAAACAAGCCTATGATTTTAATTTTAAAAATGAAATCAAACAGATAGATCATAATTATACATGTGGAGATAGTAAAGAAAATGCAGCCTTGTTCAATACAATATTACAAAATAAAGATTTTGATCATCCTATTATCGAACATATTTGTATAAATGCTGCTGCTGGTTTTTTAGTGTTGTCAAAAGTAAATTCGTTAAAAGAAGGTTACCAAAAAGCAAAAAAATTATTTGAAGAAGAAGCTGTAAAAATTAAGATTGAAGAAATAAAAAAGTTGTCTAAAAAGTTAGCTAGTCAGAATTAATCTCCCATTTTAAAGTNAGTTCATCAATTAAGAANAGTCTTACTGTTAAATTATCTTGAATAGTTTGGTCGACGTTATATGTTAAAAGACCTTCTATTTCATAGTCATTATGGCTATATTCTTCCCAATTAGAGTTTTTTAAAATCTCATTATCACTTGATGAAACTAAAATAATATCACTTAGATCTTCATGAATAACTTTAGGGTATTCATAACTTTCAAGTTTNATAACCAAAGCTAAAGTATCTTTTTGATGAGATAAGTAAGGNGAGATCTGAACTTTAATTTTATTATGAANTTCTTCTNTACTAGTTAACTCGACNGGGTATANTTCAGTTAAGTTTANGATTGTTTTTTGTTTTGGATAAAATAGCCAAACACTAAAAATAAAAAGACAAAAAAGTAGTATGTAAAATCGTTGTCGTCGTTGTTTTAATGTAGCCACTTTATGGAACACCCCATAGATGGATTTTGGTTTTTTGGAATAGGTTTGTCTGCAACTAAGCTATCAATAGCATCTTTCAATTCATGATTTTTTACTAAANGCTCATCCTTCCAATTATCATCAATTCGTCCATGATAATATAAAGTCATATCAGGTTTTAATAAATAAATATCAGGAGTNCATTGTGCGTGATAGGATTTTGCAATCTCTTGGGTGTCATCAACTAGATAAGGAAAAGGAAGATTTTTTTCACGAATAAACACTTTCATATTTTCAGGAGAGTCAGCCGGATAGTCAGGGTGGATATTAGGATTAATAGCAACAGATGTAATTCCAAGTCCCTTTGCATCATTAGCTAAAGAAATAAATCTATCCCATACAGCTAAAGCATATGGACAATGGTTACAGGTGAATTTAATTAATAACCCCTTTTTTCCCATCAATGATTCAGACAAGTGGACAACATTATCTGGGTCCGCTAATTTAAAATCAGGTAATTTATCTTGATGATTAAGTTGAATTGATTCTAACAATACCATGATAACCCTCCTTATTTATGTAAAAAATTAAAAATTTCATCTGAAGATCTAAACTTAACTCTTACACAATTATTTTTTTTGCCTTCTTCAATTTCGTGTTTATTTATTTTAAGCCATTCAGTGTAATTTATCCACTTACACATTTTAGCTTTTAATAAGCTATCTATAGTCAACTTATTTGTTAAGGGATCTAANTTGGGTAAGTCATTAAAAAAAGAAGTAACAGTTTCTTTTGCATCAGCACGATTTGTTCCAACAACACCTTGAGCACCTCGTTTAATCCAACCAGCNGTATAAAACCCNTTCATTGATTTATTCTTGTTTAAGACTTTACCTTCTTCATGTGGTATTACATACTGTTTTTCGTCAAAAGGAATACCNGGTACTCTAATCCCCACATAACCAATACTAATAAACGCATAATCTGAATCGATAGTATAAAATTGACCAGANCCAACAGCTTTTTGAGNGTTTGCAGGTCCCGTTAATGAAGTTTGTTCAAANCGAATCGATTCTAATGNGTTTTTTCCAATAAACTCTACTGGTTGNGAATAAAAATGAATTGTAAGTTGTTTTGAGTATGAATTATCTTCTCGAGATTCAAGAGTCGACATAATATCTAAATTTGATCTTGCCTTTGAGGAATATTCTAATTCTTCAAGATCTGTTGAACTTAAACTATTATTTTGTAGATNCACATTAACTTTTAAATTAGGTAAATTGACTAATTCTTTGAATTCTTTTGCAGTAAATGCAGCTTGAACAGGCGATCGGCGCGCAAACATATGAACATGATCGATGTTACTTTTTTTGAGTATTCTTAAAGATTTTTCTGAGATATCTGTTTGTTCAAGTTCTTCAACTGGCTTTAAAAGAATGCGCGCAATATCAATAGATACATTACCTACACCTATAATAGCGGCAGTTTGTTTGTCTAAGGTAGTTGGATGTAGATCATATAATGGGTGACTATTATACCACCGTACCATATGCCGAGAAGGAATAACGCCAGGTAAGTCATGCCCGGGTATAGCTAAAGGACGGTCAGATTCTGACCCTGTGCACATAAAAAGAGCTGTATAAAAAGGTTTAAGCTCTTCAACACTGACATCTTTACCAACGTTTANATTTCCATAAAAATGTATTTGATTTGGAAAACGATCAAATATTTTTTCATAATAGGCTTGAAGATTTTTTATTGTTTGATGATCAGGTGCAACGCCNGTCCTAAGTAAGCCATATGGGGATGGAAGCTTATCAAATAGATCAATATGCAGTGAATTATCTTCACGTAATAGTTGATCCATGACAAATAAGCCACTAGGTCCTGCACCAATAATTGCAATTCGAATCATATTATTATGGTATCATANGATTATCAAAANTTTAAAAAAAGACAGTGGGAGANTAAATGAAAAACTACGTATTATTATTTTTATGTCTNTTAATGATTAATACTGAGATTTTCTCTCAAGATGATTTTTTTGAAGAAAAAAAAAGAAGTNATCGAGCCTCATGTCTATCTAGAGTTGGGGCCATTATTTGGTGATATTGATAGTGAAAATACNATTGATTCTAAAATGGGGTCTTATTTAGCTATTGGNTATGCAAAAGAAATTGTTCCTAAAATTCCCTTTTTATTAAAAACAGATAAAACCATNCCCTTNTTTATAGAATTAGGCTTGAANCAAATAGGATCAAAAGGAACAGTTTTTAATCAAACAATTGTTTCAAATTATGAATATTTAGAATTAAGAATTAAAACCCGTTATATAGTGCCATTGAAAAAAACTAAAAAAAATCTTTTTTTAAATGGAGGTATTTTTTATTCATCACTAAAAGTTGCTGAGGAAAATTGGAATAATACGGTTACAAGTNTTGCTGCAAATATGAATTCAACGGATTTAGGTGTGGTATTTGGGGTATCAATGAAATTTAATCAAAAAATCTTTTTTTCTGAAAATATTACTACGTCTATGACGTATAGTTATGGCCTTGTTGATATTGAAAATGGAAATAACTCTAAGTCATTTTTAAGCGCGATAAGATTAGTGTTTTAAAACCCCAATNGATTCACCATAACAAATAGTTTGATTTAACGTTAAATNATNAATTTTTATTGTANTGTCGATGATAAGTAAAACAGAAGATCCCATATTAAATGTAGCCATTAGCTCTCCTTTTTTTATATGTTTTTTATCAAAAATAAGTGTTTTAGATTGCCGTTCTTTTTTTAATATATTTGATTGAACAGTTTCTTTTGAATGTTGTAACGTAATATGCCCAACATTTAAAGCACCCACCAGTACCATTAAAAAAACACTATCTCGATGCTGAACATGCAAAACTATTCGTTCATTGGAGGTATATACATTCGGAAAAAAATTGCTTAATAATGGGGCTACTGGTAAAAGCGAACCTGGTATATATAAAGCATCAATTAGTGTCAAATCACAAGGTGCATAAACATGGTGACTATCTTNTGGNGATAAATAAAAGTTGAGTAAAGATATTGGATTTAGGTTATCGGGTAAAGGTTGTCCAATTAGTTCGTGNATGTCATAACCAATGGTTTTGATAGNGATCTGTTGGGATGATAGCGGGGATTTTCCTTTAAACGTACCATCAACTGGAGAACATAATACATTTTCTGATTTATTCCATGGCCTAAAAGATGGATTCAATTGTCTAATAAATAAATCATTTAGAGAGTTAAAAGACCAAAAAGTAGAAGTTGATTCAGCTAATTTTATATTAAATAAAATTATAAAAAAATATAAAATTGGATAAAGAATAAACTTTGGAAACAAACAAAAAGCAAACTTNCCAAAACAATAACTTGCTATGTTTGTGAAATATATCTTTGAAGTATTATGCATTAAGAAAAAAAACTAAGACTCTTTTTTATTTTCTTTTTCTGCAGCCTCTTCACCTTTTAAACCCTTTTCAAATTCTCTTTTAGCCAGTCCAATTGATTTAGCAAACTTTGGAATAGCTGCAGCACCAAAAAGGACAAAAACGATTAAAGCTATAAAAATTAATTCTTTTGATCCGATCATATAAATCTCCTCAATATAAATAACAATTAAGNTTATTATATTAAATATAGTGGGGTTCTGACCACCTTAATGTTGAAATAGTAAGTAAAAAAACAATAGATTTAAAAAAAATGAACTAGAATATATGAAAAACAAGTATTAAAATAANCTTCATGTCTAAAATTTGGTATCCTTATTTTCAACACAAAAAAATGTCAGACCCATTAAATGTGAAATCTGCAAAAGGCGTAAAAATTCAATTAGATAATGGGGAAGAGCTAATAGATGGTATATCCTCNTGGTGGTCTGTAATTCATGGCTATTGTCATCCACGTTTAGACGAAGCTATGCAACGTCAGTTATCAAAAATGTCTCATATGATGCTATGTGGATTAACNCATGAACCAGCCCAAAAATTGGCAGATTTATTGATTGAAATAACACCCCCAAGTTTAGAACATGTATTTTATTCTGACAGTGGATCAGTTGGATGTGAAGTNGCGTTAAAAACTGCATTACAATATTGGAAAAATAAAAAAAATCTTAAGAAAACAAAGTTCTTAGCATTTAAAAAAGCTTATCACGGCGATACTACAGGAGTAATGTCTGTAGGCGATCCTGATGATGGAATGCATTCAACATTTAAAGGACTAATACTCGATCAATATTTTTTAGATGCACCACCCAAAAACTCATCTTCTAACGAAGACTACACTCATTATTTAAACAAAATGAATTTGTTTTTTAAATTACATCATCACGANTTAGCCGCTGTGATTATTGAACCATTATTACAAGCAGCAGGTGGGTTTAATATGTATAAAAAAGAGTTCTTAATTGACTTAGAAAAAATGTTGTAAACAATATGATGTATTATTAATTTTTGATGAAGTGGCTACAGGGTTTGGTAGAACAGGCTCCTTATTCGCATGCAATCAAGTAAATGTTGAACCAGATTTAATGGTGTTAGGAAAAGGCTTAACTGGAGGATACATTGGATTATCTGCAACACTAAGTTCTGAAAAAATATTTAACGCTTTTTATACTGACGATCAAGANCATGCCTTAATGCATGGACCTACTTTTATGGGAAACCCTTTAGCCTGCGCGGTAGCCTATGAAAGTATAAAGTTATTTTTAGATGAATATTATTTANCNAANATTAGCAAGATTGAANCAACATTGAAAAATCAATTAGAGCANTTTGAGTCAGAAAAAGTAAGTGATATAAGAATANTAGGCGCAACCGCAGTAATAGAACTACATGACAAAAATGANATTAAACCTATTCAATCATATGCGATTTCAAAAGGTGTTTGGTTAAGACCTTTTGATAGATATTTATACACAATGCCCCCTTATGTNATTAATGAAGACGANTTAATAAAAATAACGTCNGTTATGAAAGAAAGTATTAGTTAACTTTTGTTCTTTTCCATTGTTGTAATAAGTTATTTGCAGTTAATGCGATAGGTTGTTCAATAAGAGTAGGAAACATACTATGACACATTATTAGATGTCTTAATATTTTTTCAGCTGTATTAATTTGTTTAAGTTCATAATAAAAACAAGCCATAATTATAAAAAAGCGCCATGGAATAAAATTATCTGTAATGTATAAAAATTTTTTAAANGTTGATATAAATTTTTCNTGTTCATTNAAGTTGACATAAGCAATACATAGTTGATAATAAAAGCCATTGTAATAACGATGTTTTTTAATAAGTGGTTCGAGTAATTGGACGGTTTTATGAAACTCTTTTTGACCATTATATATTTCAGCTTTCAATAAAACAGATGAAAGTGAAAAATCNCCATATTGANTATAAATAACATCNAGNTAGTCCANGGCCTCTTCATAAAACATATTATTTTTAAGTAAAATAGCAATNGTTAATAATACTGTATGAGAAAGTTTTTCATATTCTGCACATTTAGCGAGTTGTTTATTTACATAAGTAAGTACATGTGGACCTTTATATCGTTGTAATAAAGGGATTATTTTTAATGTAACTTGTGCTGCTGGTGTAGTAAACAAACGATTGAAAATCGTTTTATAGTCCTTTTTAGATTTTGTTATTAAACAACATTGACTATCACCTGCTACAAATTGAGAAGTGATGGTATCTAATCCATTCTTTTTTGCAAGAAAATCGATTAATGGAAAAAATGTAGAATGAAACATTGTGATACCATATTTCGCAGAGATTTTTTTATTTGGATTTTTAAATGGTTCAAAATTAGGAATTCCAAAATCAAATATGAGAATCATTGCATTTTTTGGAAGAGCTGCAAATAAATTGTTTAACGCAATACAAACATTTTCAGAGTAATTAAATTGAAAAGACTTATCAGTATATTCAGCAAGAAAGTCCTTTAAAATGGGAGAATTGTAGATAGGGCTATCTTTATGTAAAAGAAACTGTTTGTAATGTTCATCTAAATTTCGACTAGATCTTGAGAGTGTATTTAAGTCTTTTTGTTTTAATTTATTTAAAAAATGATCTTTAACTTGGTCCTGTTTTAAAATAAGAGGAGGAAACTGAGTCGTATCTACATAGTAATAATCTTCATCAAATGTTGTTTGGATTTTAGTTTCGTAAAGTTTGGTGCCTTTTTTGTGTAAATGGAAATAAGGAACGGAATCTAATAAATATGTCATTAAAACAATATCACAGGAAGAATAACTTTTATAATCATCGGTTAAAAAATTTAAAACTTTAAAACTGACTTGATCTTTAAAGTCACTGAAAATACCACCTTTTTTAATTTGATTTATAATCGCTTCACTAAAGTCAGTGATTATAAATTGAACATGTTTAGCATAAGGACGTTTTTGCTTGTGAAGTAAATATAAAATACGATATGCAAGTAAACCTGATCCAGATCCAATTTCTAAAACTTTAATAGTCTTTTTTTTATGAAGTAAATAGTGTTTATGAATTAATGAAATGATTCGATCTGCATAATCAAGACCTGTTGAATAAGAAAAAGGAACATTTTCTAAAAAAAAGTTTTCAATTCCTCTATTCCAACTTAATTCAGATATATGATGTTTTATACTATCTGGTCTTGATACGTAATCTTGTAAAATATATTGTTTTTTTTTCGTCATAAACTTAAATTATTATACACAAATAACGACTACATAGGTAAGAAAATTTTAAAAAAAAATTACGTGTTTAACATTATGTTTTTATGGGAAATGTTGTTTATATTTAATAAAATTGTTAGGATTAAGTTGTTTTCAACGTAAACTACATAATAGATGCTATGCAACATTTCAGACACGAGAAGGAGTCGTTTTGGAAAATAAAAGTTTATCTATATCATTCCCAAAGAAAAAAATAAAAGAACACTTTACACGTGATTTAAATTTATCTACTCGTAATACATTAACATTTTTAAGAGGTCAGTCCTTTTTTACTTCAGGCTTCACTATTAAAAATAGTAAAGGGCCTTGGCTATTTATGTTAGATGAACATTATACTCGTCTTAAGCATTGTTACATAAAATTATTTGACGAAACACAATTACCTTTTAGTTATGAAGAGTTTATTGGATGGGTAAATCACGCAATACGTATTAATCAAAATGATGACGATACGTTAAATATTTTAATTGTTATTAATGCTGGTCAAGCACATAGTTATATTACAAATAATGAAAATTATGTAAGTGGCTTTGGTGGTAATCTCGCTGAGGTAATGGTTGTCGTAAATAAGCATTTAACAAAACCAAAATGGTCATTTAAAACTGGGATTAATGTTATTACTCAATCTTATCAACGGCCAATTGCATCAGCAAAACCTACAAATTATATTGGTGGGGTTCAAGCAAATTTTACTATTCGTGCTATTAATGCATTAATTGTCATGAAATATTTAACCGAAACTAAAGAAAGAAAGTCTCATGAAAGTAAATGGTTTATTGAAGCCATCAAGTCTTATTTTGAGCTTTACAATCAATGTTCTTTTTCAGAACGTGAAGTATTAAGATATATTTTAAACGATATAAGAAGAGAGTTTGATGGAACTAAAATTAAGAACAATGATCAGTTTTTTATTGAAAAAAATATCTCTCAAAATATAGCTAATTTCTTTAAGGGTATAAAACTTCAATTTTTAACAGCTGACGAAATCAATTCAACTGAACATTTAATATATCAAAACCTTATCCAAGAGTGTGTCTTTAGTCATATTACTAGTCCGAATATTATCTTGGAAGGAAGTACATTTTCATTAATGTATATCGATCAAAATGATCAGCTCGTTTTCCCGTCACTTGATCATAATATTAAAACAGGTATTAATGATTTAGATGACAGTGATGGAAAGATTTTAGAAAGTACGACCATTTTAAGTTTGTATGAAGTCGCAAAAAAATATAATCTATCTTACAGATTAGAAAAGCTAACATTTGATAATTTGGTAAATGCAAAAAGTGTATTAGCTATCTCATCAACTCGAATGCTTATTGAAGCAGAGGATATACAATTACAGCAAATTAATTCAATTAATGGATTAAAACTAAAATCTGAAAATCTTGCGATGAGTAACTCTTATAAAGAATTATTAAAAAGCTTACGATTATTTTTTAATGATTATGAATATAGTGTAAATCTTAAAACACGTGTCTAAGCTATAAATTGATAAGTTTAAAAAAGTTTTCAATAATTCTTATAATCGTTGTTTTTTCTTTAAACAAAATAGAAGCGATTTCATTTGAAAATCAACTCATCACAACGTATGACAATAATAATATTGTAATAAACAATAATAATTTAATTTTATCTGAATATAGTTTAGAAAATCAAAATAACCCAATTAAATTTGAAATGATTAATAATTTAAGTGTAAAAGATATATCAAACATAAATTGGGATATAAATAATATGGCGTTAGGTCCATATCGTTTTACAGTGACATACAAAAATAAATTAAATGAGTACCGGCTAGGGTTACAACAGCTATCTTTTGGTGCAGCAAAGTATATTCGACCTTTACAATGGTTTGACAGTATAAACCCGTTAGATAATGACACATTAAACGAAGGTGTTTATGGCCTATTATATCGAAAATATAATAAGCAAAATCACACAACATGGTTCTGGGTTTTATATGGTAATGAGCTATTAAGAATAGCAGATCTATATAGAACTGTAGATAATAGAGTTGAAGTAGGAGGTAGATACCAATTGCCCATTGCTTTTGGTGAAATAGGGCTATCCATTCATAGAAGAGAGATAAAATTTAATTTGTCAGAAGCAACAGAAAATAGATTAGGGTTTGATTTTATTTCAAAAGGCCTTATTCCGTTGTGGACAGAGCATGTTATCGTAATGGCTGAATCAGATAGTGAAAATCAACAAATTTTACGTTCAATGTTAGGGACCGATTATACATTAGGCATCGGGAATGGTTTATATCTATTAACTGAATGGAGCTATTCAAATGTACTTATCAATAGCGAGACATCCTCACTTATTGGAGGAGTTGTACAATTAAATTATCCCATTTCAGTATTAGATCAAGTAAGCTACATAGCTCAAGTGTCAGATCAGGGTCAGGCAGAACATATTTGGGTTTATTCACGTACATTTGATTTTTTTAAAGCTGTAACAATGTTGTATACTAAAGATAAAAAAGCGAGTATAGCGTTCTATTGGAATTATTAAAGGGGAAACTTAAATGACAAATCAAACCCAAATAGCCATTGCTAATGTAATGAAACAATATCCCATTGGAAAAGAATTTTTTACCGCATTAAAAGGTATTAATTTAGAAATAAAGAGTGGCGAGTTTTCGGGTATCGTTGGTCCGAGTGGATCTGGAAAAACAACCTTGTTAAATCTAATTGGCTGTTTAGATATCGTAACAGAGGGTAGTATCAATGTCCTCAATAATGATGTGACGACTTTATCACACGAAAATGCTGCTAAGCTTCGAAATGAAGCGATTGGGTTTATCTTCCAAACATATAATTTATTGCCTGTGTATACAGTTTTTGAAAATGTTGAGTTTCCACTTTTATTATTGAATATTAATGCAAAAAAAAGAACTGAAATGGTACTTAATGCTTTAGATTGGATTGGATTAGCGGATAAAGCGCATGTAAGACCTAATCAATTATCTGGAGGGCAATGCCAACGTGTTTCAATTGCACGTGCTATTGTTAAAAAGCCAAAACTTATTTTAGCAGATGAGCCAACCGCAAATTTAGATTCAGAAAATTCTTTTGTTATCTTAGATATGATGAAAAAAATGAATAATGAACTTGGAACAACGTTTGTATTTTCAACTCACGATGAAAGAGTAATCAAATCTGTGAATCGAGTGATCACATTAAAAGACGGGCAGATTTTTTCGGATAAAAGTAAGTAAAATGTTATTACTAAAGCTTGCATTCAAAAACCTTATTGGAGCAGGGGTACGGTCGTGGCTTAATATTTTTGTACTATCCGTGTCATTTGTTGTTATTATTTGGACCCAAGGGCTATACAATGGAATTTGGAATCATTCAAAACAATTATTACTATCTTATGACGTTGCCGGAGGGCAATATTGGCACAGCGGTTATGATACGTATGACGTACTAAATATCAATGATGCATATTCTAAAGTGCCTAGCCAGTTAAATGAGCAAATAAGCTTAAATAAAGCTGAACCAATTTTAATTCGACAAGGAAGTATTTATCCTGCTGGAAGAATGCAACCTGTTTTAATGAAAGGAATAGATCCTAATCAACAGGTTAGTAAAATGCCAACATATTTGTTAGCCGAGTCTGAGCATCCTTTCCCCATATTGATTGGAAAACGTATGGCTAAAGAAACAAAACTCAAAAAAAATGATACGGTGATGATTAGGTGGCGTAACGCAAAAGGTGGTTTTGATGCAGCTGAAGCAAAAGTAATTGATATTATGATGATGGATGTTCCCGCAATTGATTCTGGACAAATATGGCTAAGTTACAATCTGTTAGCCCAGATGATGGAATTGTCTAATCACGCTACAATCATCACCTTAGCAAAAAATTCAACACCATTAAATCTAGATTCAAATTGGATATATAAATCGCAAGATGATTTATTGATTGATTTAAAAACATGGATGTCTCAAGAAAAAGGATCGGCTTTTATTTTATATCTTATTTTAATGTCACTTGCCATTATTGGTATTTTTGATTCGCAAATCTTTTCATTATTTAAGCGCCGAAAAGAAATTGGAACATTAATGGCACTAGGTATGACAAGAAAAAAAGTTATTCAATTATTTACAGTGGAGGGGCTATATAATGCTATCTTAGCAAGTGTTGTAGGCGCTATATATGGCATTCCAATTTGTTATTGGACATTAAAAAACGGCATAAATTTAGGTGATCAGATGGAAAATTATAATTTTGCAGTATCCAGTATCATTTACCCAGTTTATTCGGTTATAATAATAGGCTCAACAACAGCTATTATATTTTTAACAGTTACTTTCTTCAGTTACTTACCATTAAAAAGGCTTCATAAATTAAAACCCACAGATGCACTGAGAGGTAAATGGTCATGATTAAATTCTTAATTAAAGGGTTATTACGTGATCCATCGCGAAGTATTTTTCCAATCATTGTTATAATTTTAGGTGCATTTCTTACTTGTTTAATGGAAGGGTACATGAATGGTGCATTCAGTAGCATCATTGATGTAAACACACGATTTTCAACTGGCCATGTAAAAGTGATGTCAAAAGGGTACGCTGAACTTATTAACCAAAAGCCAAATGATTTAGCCTTATTAAACGTGACAGAATTAGAAAAGTCTTTAAACCAGCAATTTCCAAATATAACATGGGTAAAACGAATACAATTTGCCGGGCTATTAGATATTCCAGATGAAAATAGAGAAACAAAAGAACAAGGTCCTGTCATTGGAATGGCTGTTGATTTTTTTGATCAATCTAAAAAAAGTGACCTAGCTATATTAAATATTCAAGAATCTTTAATTCGAGGTCGCTTACCATCAAGTCCAAATGAAATGATCATGGGTGATAACTTATTTAAAAAATTAAATTTAACATTAGGTGATGAAGCAACATTATTAACAACGAGTGCTGATGGAGCATCTGTAGCGGGAAATTTCATTGTTGTTGGAACGGTTTCATTTGGTGTTCAAGCAATGGATCAAAATATGATTATGACAGATTTGGCACAAATGCAATATATATTGAACTTATATGATAGTGTCGGAGAATTGTTTGGGTTTCAAAAAAATTATGTATTTAATGATAAAGAAACAGTGCTAATGGAAGAACAATTTAGAAAGCAACACGTTCCAACGGATGAATTTAGTCCTATTTTATTATCATTACGAAATCAAAATATGTTAGCGGAAATGATTGATTTATCAACATCAATTATGTCTATTGTTATCACAGTTTTTATTATTTTAGTTTCAATTGTTATTTGGAATACACGCTTAATTGCGAATTTGAGACGCTATGGCGAAATTGGGGTTAGGCTTGCTATTGGCGAATCTAAAAATCAGTTAGTATTTGCTATGATTATAGAAGCTTTAGTTTTAGGTCTTGTTGGTGGTATTCTTGGAACTATATTAGGTGCTGGGGCAGTTTACTTACTCGAATTATATGGGCTTGATATAAGTTATGCCACAAAAGGACAATCTGCAATGATGATGAACGATGTTTTGCGTGGGAAGTTATCTATAGCTACTTTTTACGTAGGCTTTATTCCTGCTTTAATTGCGCCGCTATTGGGAACGTTAATGGCAACAATTGGTATTTACAGGCGCCAAACAGCAACTTTGTTTAAAGAGTTGGAGGTTTAATAAGATGAAAAAAATATTATTTATTTTAGGCTGCTTTTGTTATTTTCAACTTCCAATAATAGCGCTAGATGTAGTGGATTTATTAAAAAAAGTTGACGAAAAATATAACGTATCAACACAGCTAATTGAAAGTAGAATGATTGTATACTCACGACGAGGTAAACGTGAAATGAAATTAAAAACATATACTTTTGGAACATCAAAATCTTTTTCTGAATATTTAGCACCCCCAAGAGATAAAGGAATTAAAATGTTACGTATTGAAAATGATTTATGGACATATACGCCAATGGCGGATCGGGTAATTAAAATATCTGGTCATATGTTAAGACAATCTGTCATGGGATCTGATTTTTCGTATGAAGATATGTTGGAAAGAGATCTATTAGGAGATAATTATAACGCTATATTAATTGGATCTGAAACACTATTTGAACGTGCTTGCTATATCATTGAATTAAATGAAAAAAAGCCTGGTTTAGCTTATCCAAAAAGAAAAGTGTGGATAGATAAAGAACGCTATATCGCATTAAAAGAAGAACGATTTGCTAAAAGTGGTATTTTATTAAAGAAAACAGAAGTGATTGAAGTAATGAAAATAGATGACACGTGGTATCCTAAAAAGATGGTCTTTAAAGACATGCTTAAAAAAGGGCAAGGAACTCATTATTACATTGATTCATTAACATTAAACTTAAAACTACCTGACAATTTATTTACTAAATCGTCATTAAGATAAAACATATATCGAGACGAAAAAAAGTTTAACCAGCTCAATTAAAATAATTATCCATTAAAAACCACTTAAATAAGTGGTAAAATAGAATTTCGGAGAAAATACGATGTTTGCACTTGTGGATGGAAATAATTTTTATGTATCTTGCGAACGGGTTTTTCAGCCAGAATTAAATGGTAAACCCGTTGTAGTACTATCAAATAATGATGGATGTATAGTTGCTCGATCAAACGAAGTAAAGGCTTTAGGTATTAAAATGGGAGAGCCTTTATTTAAATGCCGAGAAATATTAGAACGCCATAAAGTGATTATTCGATCATCAAATTATAGTTTATACGCTGATTTATCAGCCCGTGTAGTTACTGTTTTAAAAACATATACACCTGATCTAGAAATTTATTCAATTGATGAATCATTTTTATTTTTTTCTCATAGCAAAATTGATTTCCATCAATTAGGCAAACAAATTAGGACAGCTGTATTCAAACAAACAGGGATCCCCGTTGGTGTTGGGTTTGGAAAGACAAAAACATTAGCTAAAATTGCAAACAAACTAGCAAAGAAAACAAATGATGGAGTATGCAATATCCATGACTATAACGAAGATAAGGTTTTAAAAACATTATCAACGAGTGAGTTATGGGGTATTGGACGTGGATTTAATACACGACTAAAAAAGTTAAATATTCATAATATAATGGCCCTAAAATATGCAAGCCCAGCAATTATTCGAAAACGGTTACATGTATGGGGTGAACGAATGCAATTAGAATTGCAGGGTGTATCATGTATGCCGCTTGAGCAAGAGGTAGTTAAGAATAAATCCATTATTAGTTCAAAAAGTTTTGGTCAAAAGTTAACAAAGTTTTCTGATATCAATGCAGCGTTAGCAAGTAATATTGTTAGAGCCGCTGAAAAGTTAAGAACACAGAATTTGAAAGTAAAAAAAATACTTATTTTTTTATTAACAAACCGCTTTAAAGATCCTCATTATAAATATGAGTATGTAATAGAATTGCCAACGTACACATCAGTAACATCTTATCTAGTAAATTATGCATCAAAAGGATTAAGCCAAATTTATAATAAAAATAAGATCTATTCAAAATCTGGTGTTGTTATGGTTGATTTATGTGATGCCTCAGCAGTGCAAACAGAACTAGAATTAAAAATAGGTAAAAGTAAACTTCCTGCAAAGTCGCAGGCTAAATTAGATGCTCTAATGAGCGCATATGACCGAATTAATGAGAAATGGGGGAGAGGAACAATTAACATCGCTTGTACTGAATTAAAACAAAAACCATGGTTAATGAGTCAGAAAAATATATCCGCACAATTTACAACAAATAAAAATATGTTGCTAGAGGTAAATTAGTAATAAATCAAGCTTCCAATATGAAAAAAACTTTCTTACAATTCAAGTAATGAAAAATATTAATAAATGGATTAAGTTATTTTCTGTAATTGCTTTTTTAATGTTAATCTTTTTTGCATTAAAACAATACGTCTCAATAGAGTTTTTACAGCAAAACCAAGAGTTTTTAAATAATTATTACAATAATCACAAAGTTCTAAGTGTATTTCTTTATATTTTAATTTTTGTAATTGTATCCACATTAGGGCTACCAGCACCATATGTGTTTACATTATTTGCGGGCTATATGTTTGGGTTTTGGTATGGGTTAATATGGTCTTTGATCGCATATACGATACATTGTCTTGTAAATTTTTTATTAGCACGCCATTTATTTAGAGAGTTTGTCCAATCTCGATTTAAAGAGACATTAAAACCCATTAATAAAGGCTTAGAGGAAAGTGGTGTGTTTTATCTTATTTTTTTAAGAGTAAGCTTAATTACTCCTACATTTTGGGTTAATTGTGCTTGTGGAATAACATACATGAATATTATTACTTATATAATAATAACATTTATATCGACACTACCTTTATTGTATATATTTGCATCTTCAGGAGAATTGCTTGGTGAAATTACGACATATATGGACCTATATGATGTGAAAAACTTAATATTATATATCAGCTCTATTTTAATTTCATTGGCGTTATTAAGAATTAACCAAGTTAATAAAAAAAATAACATTGATACATCAGCAATTTAAGTTTGCTACAAAATATAATTTTATTTAAAAGTGTTTTTTTAGAAAATATCGTAATTTTTTTAGTGCTACTAGGAAAAGCTAAAATAAATTAAGTTTTTTGTAAAAATATATAACGAATTTAAAAATATAAATTAAAATATTAAAAAGTATAAGTTTAGTTTTAAAATATTTTTAAGTTTACTTATGATTTAACACTTGTAAATTTTTTATTGAATGAATATAATTTTTTCTTGTGTTCCCCTGTAGCTCAGTGGCAGAGCAAGCGGCTGTTAACCGCTGGGTCGTTGGTTCGAATCCGACCGGGGGAGCCATTTTCATAATTATAATACCCCATCTTTGACAATATTTTTCCGGTTACATAATTTGCATTATGCGCCCTTTAAAATATTACCAAATCTGTGGCATTCTAATTATGAAAATGGGGCTGTTTGTTACTCGCACCGTTGGTGCTTTAATTAAAGCTATCAGATGATGAAAATGGGGCTGTTTGTTACTCGCACCGTTGGTGCTTTGATTTTTTT
>NZFK01000024.1 GCA_002690645.1 Rickettsiales bacterium | reverse complement strand
CTTATTTAATAACTTAAAAGATTTAAAAGAAGAACTCTCAGGAAAAATTACGGTCAGAGACCCTAAAAAAGATGCCGATTCAATTAAGCAGTCTCTTGCTCATGTTGCAGAAGGCAAAGAAATTCCACCTGAATTGGCCGCTGAAATGGCTGCCGTAATACAAGGCCAAGAAGAGGTTGATAAAAAACGTAAAAAGCGTAAAAAATTTGAAGAAAAACTCGAGCAATTTGCTGAAATTTTAGATCAAATTGATCCTAAACAGTTATCCGATGAAGAGCAAAAAATTCTTGAGCAATTTCAAAAAAATTTACGTACAATGAAACGCTTAAGTAGAGAACTTAAGCTACTAGAGTCAGAAGAAGAAGAACTAGCTGAACTCATAAAACAACTTCAAAAGCGATGAAAAAGAAAAAGANGAACTAAAAAATAAAAACGAACAATTCGTAAAAAACGAAAAAGAAGAATAAATTATGGCCACCTCATTTTTAGATAAATTTAAAAATTTTGTTTTCGGNAAAAAACAATCTCAAGATGTTGTTAATAGTTTAGAAGATTTTAATAATCTAACAAACTCCTACAATGAATTNTTAGGTCAACAAATTGATCAAAAGAAAAAAAGAAATACTTCTTTACGATCATTTTTATCAGGTTATCGCCCAAAAGACGTTTCTGAACAAAGCACTATTAATATTCANCTTGTTGATATGAATAATACGGTCATCAAAAAACGCGGTAAAAGTAAAATTAAAAAGACAATGGAATGGGAAAAAGAATTCCGTAAAATGAAAGGTAATAATAAAGGTATTATTATTTAAAATCTTTTATTTATAAAAGTCTTCTAACTNTANCAAANTTANGCGNTTTTCCAAGCTGCCGCATCAACTAAAAATTGAGCTACACCCTTATCTGTTAATGGATGATTAAACTGTTTCATTAACGTATCTGGAGGAACAGTAACAACATCAGCACCAATTAATGCCGAATCCAAAATATGAATTGGAGTTCGTACACTAGCTACTAGAATTTTTGTCATAAATCCATAATTATCATAAATAGTACGAATNTGTTCAATTAATTCCATTCCATAATGTCCAATATCATCTAANCGCCCCACAAAAGGACTAATNTAAGTCGCACCAGCTTTTGCTGCAACTAAGGCCTGTAAAGGTGAAAAAGTTACAGTGACATTAGTNTGAATACCTTTTTCAGTTAACGCCTTAACCACCTTCATACCTTCTGGCGTCATTACAACTTTAATAACAATATTTTTGCCCCAAGTAATATATTCATCAGCTTCTCTTAACATCCCATCAGCATCTTCACTTAATGTTTCAACTGAAATAGGCCCGTCTATAAAAGAGGCTATTTCTTGAATGGTTTCTTTATGGTCTCTTCCAGCTTTTTTAATCAACGTAGGGTTTGTGGTTACACCATCAACCAATCCCATTGNATTTGCTTTCCTAATAGCCTCTACATCAGCTGTATCAATAAAAAATTCCATGAAAAAACTCCTTTTACCAAGATAGNGTTATTGTATCAACAATTGGCGTATGGTTAAATGTNTAAGAATACAAATGTAATTTTAAATATAAAGAATCACTNNCGATATTATTAGGTAANGTCAATGTATTAGTAGTTACAGTCTCCTGATCAATAATAATNTAATCTGGTAAAAGATAAGATGTCGTTTCATCAATAAATTCAACATAAATAGCTGAAACAGCATATTTTTGATCTGTAACTNCTAAATAATCAAATGAAAGTGTTGANTACNGCCGATCAATATTACTTGATATTTCAGAAAATAATATAGAACCAGAATCTTGATAAAAGCCTAANGCACCTGCATCACGAATCGTNTCAATTTCAACNGCATTGGATGTTGGTTTTAAAATATAAATACTCAAACTTTCATCCCAAAAAACTGATTCATCTTGCTGAACATCATTACTGTTAGAGACTAAACCAGAATATAATGTATCTACANTAGTAAAGATATTATATTCACTGGAAANCGTTGATGTCGATTGATTTGTGAGNCCAACTAAAGCTGCATTAACAACATTATATAAAAAATTAACATTCCCATCATTTTGAATAACAACAGGATTATTGACTGAATGAAATGAATTATATTGAAATGTAGCAAAACCACTACTAACAACAACAGAAGCCTGTTCTCCTGTAAAAAATAGATTTCGTAATTCTACACTATCATTTACAGCCACNGTTATTGCATCATTAAGATTAGATTCAACTCCAAAATTTGTTAAAAAAACACGNTCTGTCAAATTAAGCATAGAGGCTCCAGAAATATTAGATAGTANTGTCGTAAAAGANCCTTCACCCGAAACAATNTGATAAGGTTTAAANGTNAAAGNAACATCAATATCATAAGNNCCNTTNGGAATAGTTATNANATCNCCNGGAAAAGATTGAGTNAGTAAAGTNACNGCNTGTCCAATACTTGTTAAATCTAAAGCAACNACTTNAGGNTAACCAANNCNACCAGCATTAGGCCCACCGTATAGCCCCATATCATTTCTTGCAATTCCCTTNCTAGGATTATCAGCNAAATACAAATCATTATANGNANCANCAGGAGANCCTGCATCAATTAAAACACTCGAATCCAACAATTCAAAATTAATCAAATCAGCAAAATATGGATTTGAAAAGTTTAACTCAAAATCTGATAACGTATTTTGAATATTNGTNCCATCNAACACTAAATCCAACGTATGCCCATAANTATTGTTAAGAAATAAATTATAATTTATATCNGTATTAGTAAAAACACCTGCTTCAGTTTCAATAATAGAAATTCCAACATTNTTNTGTAAAATAACATTATTTTTAAANGTNCCATNAACTAAANTTTTNATAACAATNCCAAAGTTTTGAGCTCCTNTAAAAATATTATTATGAATATCAATATTNAAACTNTGNGAAGCTCTAAANCAATAATACCCATTTGTAACCAAATTATTAGAAAATAAAATCGTATCAGAATTTAACATTAAAACATTTTCTTTAAGTAANGCATTATTTGANTTCAATCTATTTCTAAAAACNNTACTATTCTCAACCCCATTAGCATAAAACGCATATTGATTAGCNGTNACACTATTCCCAAAGACTTCTGCGTTATCCACACTNTCTAAATAAATCGGATTATCAACATTATCGATATTATTATTATAAANTTTCACATCATCTACATTTAAAGCTAATATAGCAAATTGNAAATCTTCTCCACTNATATCAAANCCACTAATCGANGTATTATNATTCATAAGAACAGANCCTTCCTCAAATAAAATACCGGACTGGGATATCAAAATAGTTTTTTGATTAACAGGATCATGCATCCAAGTTATNGGGTCATAACCTCCTTCCAAAGAAACACCTGCTGGTATNATTAAATTTTCGACATANCCTCCATCCTTGTTTGCAACTAAAACTATATCNCCNCTAACAGCAGCTTCTAAGGCATCACTAATAGTTGTANAATAATCACCTTTATTTAAAATTTTCACAGTTTCTTCACGCTCTGTTAAAGAAAGATNAAAAACATTATTTTCATCAGACTCAATTGAAATGTTATCGAGNACGTACCCATTTTCTTCATATTCTTCAAATAAATTTTCTGTATTACCAAAAATAAGAGAGCCAGAAAACTGCAAAGGATCACGACCGATATCGACAAGTTGTTCAAGATATTCAATAGTATCATTTAACTGAACACTAACTTTAAAACGAACAGAATTAATTTGATCATAAGAAATCGTGCCNATATTATTTGGNGTAACAACTCTAACAAGNTCAGAGTTTTCCCTAAACGTTTCAAATTTAAAAANAGTAACATTAGAAATTAATGGAGATAATAAACCATCCTGNTCTAAATAAAGTACAGAATCCGAATCAAAGTCATTAACACTAGAAAATAATGTTTTATTATCTTCTGTATTTAAGAAAATAACGTTTTGGTTTCCTGATACATCTAAATATTGTAAATAGGCTTCNTCATTATCATAATCAGACACCAAAGAGACAGATTGAATTTGATTAATTTCATCTATCATNTCNATTAACAAATAATGAATATCCATTGACGTTTTTAATGAGTCCTGACTNGTACGCCAATAGTTTAATGTANCATCNAGCATTCTCATCAAAGGAACAGCAATAACAGCTAAAATTGCTAAAACAACGATCATTTCAATCATTGAAAANCCTTTATATTTATTAAGCATTAGTCTTTTTGAGTTAATGTTGAAGAAAAACTAATATTATATTCAGTATCGTCAAATTGGTTGTTTAAATCAGTGTCATACCAAACAGTAAAATGTAATCCTGCACTTTCTGTCCTGTTATCAAGGTCATGAAGCGTAATAATNACTTTATATTCATCTGTTAAATACTCAGATGATAGTTCCGGCGTTATATCCCAAAATAATTGATTGACTCGTCTATCCAAACCTAACTCTAAACTATCACCTTCATTATACTGAGAAAAATTAATTACTTTTGATTCTTTTTTAAAGCTACCCCAGCGATAAATATAACTTCCAACATACTCTGAAATGCTATCTAATCTNGAAAAGATAATCATTTTTTTTATATTAATTAGCGTATTAGGTAAAAGCTTAACAAACGTAACAGCTAAAATACTAAAAATACCTATCGAAATAATAGCCTCTACATATAAACTACCTTTATTAATTTTATTCTTCATCTAAAACAATTTTACCAGAATGATTATAAAAAATAATTGATTTTACTTTTTTATTAGTTATAAACTGCATATTCAAATTTTGACTNACAATTTCATCATCATAAAGATAATAAGAAAATGTTTTATTTGAATTAAATAAAATATGAGTAAACATAAAGTTTGCAGAAACAATGACTCCAGCTGGAATCTCTAACGTTTCAACATAAGGCAAAAGAATGTTGGGGGGTTCGGTAGTAACTGTATTATAAACAACAGACTCTAAATTACTAGTTTCTTCATGATAATTNAAACTTATTATTAANTTATCATCACTATTAATAGCTTGTAGTTGAATAACATTAAANAGTGAATACAATTGATCTGTTGTTGTTTCAATATTAATGTTGTCATTTGANAACCTAAAACCTGGAACAAACATAGTAACAACAATAGCCAATATNCCTAATACAACTAAAACCTCTACTAATGTAAAACCACGAAAAATATTTAAAGATTTCAANAGAAACTCAATTAGTTAGAATCTATAACCCTACCCAANTCAACATCGTATCTATCTTCATANCTNTTACCATAAATNTCAGCTGTAGGAACACCTTCAGGAAAAAANTCATTNTAATGAGCACCNACTGTTGCATCAGTCCANCCAGCATCTGTCATTTCAGTTGGATAATATCCATAAGTAAAATAAAATAATTCAAGTTGNGAATTGATCGTATTAATTTCAGATCTATAAACTGCAGATCGTGCAGAAGCAGATGATGTTAAAACTTTTGGTAATACTATAGCNCCNAGAATNGCNATAATCGTAACAACNATTAACATCTCNATTAGAGTAAAACCTTTATTCAAATGCTTCATTAATAAAACCCTCTCATAGAATATAAATTATTATAAAACAATAAAAGCCTAGATACAAATAAAAAAAGTATCTTAGCTNATTTCATTAGAAAGTACACTTTTACTTACATTCTCAAACACATTTTTAGATTTTGCAATATTATTTCTNACTAAATCATAAGAATTTAAAATAGATTTTTTATTTTTATTTAAAAAAGATATCTCACGNANNATGTTATCTGAATTAATNTCAGACTGAACCAATTCAGGAACAATCAATTGATCACTAATAAAATTAGGCAAAGACACAAACTTAAANTGAGAACCTAAAAAAAGTTTGGCATACAAAAAAGAAAGAGNTGGCAAAGCAGCTAAAACNACAATCAAAGTATTAGATAAAATAGCTTCTAAAGTTGTTGTCCCCGCAGCTGCAACAACAACATCAGAATCAGCATATAAATATTCCGAAGACTCAAAAACAAGCAAATCCTCACTTAGCTGNTAGNATAAAAGTTTATTTTTTATAAAATCATAATAATGCATAGCACTAATAGAAATTCTAAACTTATAATTAGGGTTTTTAGCTTTAAGTTTANCAATAGTATCTAAAATAGGATCAATATATAATTTTATTTCNTGCATTCGAGACCCAGGAAAAAACGTAATTTTTTNAATCCGATCTACTGGCTTAGAGTGCTTANNTTTAAATTTATCTATAAAAACAGANTCAGTTAATGGGTGTCCAAAATAATAAACATTATTAGCCAATGAAGAATAAAAATCATATTCTTTTTGAAAAATTGTATAAATATGNCGACTGTAACGTAAGAACCTTTTTTGCTTTTGAAACAGATNTCCACATCCAAAAATTAGGTGTTATAAAAGTATCAATTTCAACATTAAACAACTTTACTANGTTAGCAATATCAAAGTTATAATGTTGAAAATCAATAATAACAACTTTTTTAATATCATAAGTTTCTAAACAAATTTTTATATGTCTTAATAATTCTTTTTTAAACTGNCCTTTTTTCGTTAACGACTCTAATCCAATNCCATGAGANTAAGCACTNTCAAAAACAAACTNATCNACNGANTCTTTAAGTTTTTNTCCNCCTATACCTGCTAAAAAAAGNNTNGAATTAAGTTTTTTTAAATNATTTGCCAAANTNGCAGCNTANATATCACCAGAAACTTCACCTGAAATTAATAAAATACTCACACTTTTGTTTTAANAGACTGTTCAACTTTTTTNGTAAANCCACGNGCTGAATCCTGNGNNAGAAAANTTATAANATACTNAGCTTCNTCAGACTCAAAANTTANNTNTTTAATTTTTTCAATAGCTNNCGANGTATTTAAATCAGATTTAAATAATATTTTATAAATTTCTTTAACNTCAGCTAAAGAAGCTCTATTTGCACCANTTCGTTTTAANCCAACAGCATTNATNCCTCGAATAATTGCCGGATTTCCCTCACACAACATAAAAGGAGGAACATCTTGAGGNAGTCTTGTATANGCNCCNACCATGGCACCTTTTCCAATTTTAGTAAATTGATGAATACCTGTCATACCCCCTACAACAACCCTATCTTCTATCTCGGTATGTCCAGCTACNTTTGTCATGTTAGCNATGATAATATTATTCCCAAGCTTACAATTATGCGCAATATGAACATTNGTCAAAAACGTATTATCAGAACCAATTTCAGTCACTTCATTTTTACCCGTTGCTCGATTAATAGTGACATATTCTCTAATTTCATTTCGATCACCAATGACTACCCAAGATTTTTCACCTTTATATTTAGCATCTTGCGCAGCTGANCCAATGACACAACCAAAATGAATATGACAATCTTCACCAATCTTTGTCCATTTCTCTATAAAACAATTAGACTCAACAATCGTATTATCTCCTATATGGACATGCTCACCTACAATTGTATTTGCNCCAATTGAAACATTATGGCCNAAAGTAGCNGTATGATGNACACTTGCTGTAGAGTCAATTTGAGGCTTACTCGGTTGTAACGCAAGTGTAAAATCAAAAACNCCTTTACAAACAACTTCNCCATCAACCAAGGCATAACCTTTCATTCTTACTTTACTTTCATTAATCTCTAAAACTTCCATTTCACACCTTAATTGATCACCAGGTTCAACAGGTTTAAGAAATTCAACATCATTCAATGCATTAAAATAAGTGTAGCGNCCCACNAATTCAGGATCACGTAAAATTANAACTGAACCAGTTTGACATAAAGCTTCTAAAATCATTGAACCTGGCATAACAAATAAACCNGGAAAATGNCCTTGAAAATAAGGTTCATTAATNGAGACATTTTTTATCCCAACAATAAACTTTCGCTGTTGAATAGAGATAATCTTATCTACAAGTAAATGAGGAAACTTTTGAGGAAGTATCTTTTCAATTTCGTTAGCATTTAATTGTTCTTCTACTTCATGTAACATAATACACCTACTCGCATAGTAATTCATTTTAAAAGTTTATTCAACAACGACAAAAAATTTGTTAATATTGANACATATTTTTTAGATAGGATACTTATGACAAANAAAATTTTTATTACAGGNTCNGCAGGNTGTATNGGCCACTATATCATTGAAGATTTATGCAATTTAGACATCGATTATCATTTATATTTATTGATCAGAAATCCTAAAAAATTACANAAAAAGTTTCATAACAATAAAAAAATNACAATNATTGAAGGNTCATTAGAAGAAATCAACAAACAAGAAAATCTNCTACANGAAATAGATTATCTTATTCACATNGCAACAAATTGGAATGGNGCTGGTGGAACAAAATTAATTAACATTGATAANACAAAAGAGTTATTTGAATTATGCAACCCAACNAAACTNAAAAAAGNAGTTTATTTTTCTACAGCTAGTATATTAGGCCCTGGTAATAANGCGATTNNGGAAGCAGAAAAATATGGNTCATCTTATGTAAGATCTAAATATTTNGCCCATCAAATGATCCCAAATTTAAAAATAAAANATAAAGTAATAACAGTATTCCCAACGATGGTNTTTGGTGGAGATAATAACTATCCTAAATCACATATTTCTGAAGGAATAACNCCTTGTTTAAAATATATGAATATCCTTAAATATATTTATATNGACGGAAAATTTCATTTTTTACATGGAAAAGATATAGCGAAAGTATCTGTTCATTTATTATTAAACAAAACAAACAAGTCTGAATATGTANTAGGCAANAGAGAAATTTCAGTAAAAGAAGCATTAGAAACTATTTGCAAAGTATTTAACATCAAACAACTATTTAAAATTAAAATTTCTATGAATGTTATATTTTTATTGTCTAAAGTCCTAAGAATAAAGATTGGGCCATGGGAAAAACATTGTATGGAAAACCCCTATATGGTCTTCGATACTGTTAATCCAGAAAGTTTTAATTTGAAATCATCTTTTCCAACGCTTGAAAGTGTATTAGTAGCATCAAAGTAAAAAATAGTTCATCATATAAAAAATGATTAACAAAAATNTACCAAACTTAATTACATTTAGCAGAATAATTGGNGTCGCCAGTTTATTTTTATTAGTNCCATTNAATAATGAATTAAACCAGCTCTGGGTAATTATTTTATTTATTTTAATAAGTGCAACAGACTTTGTAGATGGTTGGATTGCTCGAAAATTTAATATAGTCTCTGATCTTGGAAAAATAATAGACCCATTAGCAGATAAAATTTTAATTTTAATCTTTTTACCCTTACTATCAATGAATATAATTTCAGCCTTCCCAGTATTTATTATATTAGCTAGAGAATTTAGCATCATGGGATTAAGGGTAATTGCAGCAAAAAAAGATATTATAATAGCNGCAAACATAAGCGGCAAACTAAAAACAACGCTAACAATAACACTAATTGGANTACTTTTAGCAAAACCTGAAACACTNCCATCNACCATCCCTATTCTTTTCATACCTTTTAAAATNATCAAAGACTGGATTCAAATNTGGCCTGAAATTATATTTGACTATTTAATNTGGATAACGGTAATAATTACTATCTGGTCATTTCTGGATTATCTAATTAAATTTNTTTGGTTCACACAATTAAAATCAAACAAAAACAATCANACAAAAACAAAATCTTATTTTTTAAGTTTTATTCCAAATACCATATCCATACTCAATCTTACGATGGGTGCTTTATCAATTTACTACGCTATAANATTTAATATAATATTTGCGAGTTCNTTTATTTTAATTGGATTAATTTGTGACGGTTTAGATGGNTTAATAGCTNGAAANCTTAAGCTTATATCAAAANTNGGNACATCAATTGACTCAAGAGCTGACATTNTTACATTTGGANTTGCCCCATCNGTATTACTTTATCAGNTATTTTCAGANATTCTTTTTTTTAACATCCAATTAGCATCAATAACTATGTCAATTTACTTTTTTTCGTGTGTATTCTTTAGACTACGACGATTTGAACAACTTGGTCATAAACCATTATTTATAGGTCTTCCATCACCAGTCGCNGCAACATGTATATGCGGTTTAACATTATCTCAAATTAACTTTAATTTAATAATAATATCGCTATNNACTATTTTAATTGGAATTCTAATGATTACAAAAATAAAATTTCCACACCACAGCCATAAAAAAAACCANCCTCTAATTAAAGNTATAAAAATTCCTACTTTAATCACATTNAGTTTAATTATTATGAATAATTTTTTTAAATTAAATTTAAATCAGTTTTTTATAATCGAATTATTNCTANTATTTATTATAATTTATACCNTATCTCCATTATTAACATNTCAAAAAGCATAACCNTAAATTAAGAAAGAATTTTTTCGACATCCTCTAGNGTTAAACGACTGGCTAAATGTTGATATGGATTAATTTCATGTTGGATTAAATNTNGATCTAAGTCATCCCAGCGTANTNCAGAAATTTTTAAAAACGATTCAATCCCTGCCGCAATTTGAGGNANTACAGGTTTTAAATAAATNATTAAATACCGACAGGCATTTAATCCAGCTGTACACAATTCAGCTGCTTTTGAAGAATCTTCTTTCGCAACTGTCCANGGTGCAGTTTGATCNATAAATTTATTAGCAAGATCAGCACATTTCATAATCTCTTTCATAGCAAGTTGGTAATTTAAANNTTCATACGCGTCAAAAATAATATCTTTTTTTGCTAAAATTTGATCTAAAANAGATTNAGCTTCAANAGGAATAGNCGTTAANCGTCCATCACANCGTTTATGTAAAATAGACCCCAATCGTGATGCAATATTAACAACCTTACCTAATACATCTGAATTAATNTTATTAGTAAAGTCTTCTAGGCTTAAATCTAAATCNTCCATACCTTCTGTCAACTTTGCGGCATAATAGTAGCGTAAAAACTCAGGATTTAAATGTTCTAAATATTTACTTGCTAAAATAAAAGTACCTCGCGACTTCGACATTTTTTCTCCATTAACAGTTAAAAAACCATGAACTNCNACTTTTTTAGGCAAACAAAAACCTGCAACATCTAACATCGCAGGCCAAAAAAGAGTATGAAAATATAAAATATCTTTGCCAATAAAATGATGNATTTCAAAGTCTCCATTTTTCCAAATNGAATCAAAATCTTCTTTTTTTTCCATGTCACACCAATGTTTTGTNGTTGCAATATAACCAATTGGTGCGTCTAACCAAACATAAAAAAACTTATTATCAGAACCTGGAATTTGAAACCCAAAATAAGGTGCATCTCGACTAATATCCCAATCTTTTAACCCCGCATCAAACCATTCTTGAAGTTTATTTTTAACAGTTGAGTGAACATGTCCAGAGTCTAACCAANATTTTATTTTTTCTTCAAANCCAGCCAATTTAAAAAAATAATGCACTGATTTTTTTAATATAGGGGTCTTACCTGAATAAACAGAAATAGGATTAATTAATTGAGTAGCATCATAAGTAGANTAACATTTTTCACANGCATCTCCATACTGNTCTTCTGCCCCGCATTTAGGGCANTGTCCTTTAATAAATCGATCAGATAAAAATAAATTAGATTGCTCACAAAAATACTGTTCAATTTCACGCTCTTCAANNGCACCTGCTTTTTGAGCAGCTAAAAAAACAGTTTCAGATAATGTTTTATTNTCGTTAGANTGAGTTGAATAATAAACATCATGAGAAATATCAAAACCTAAAAAATCAGTTTTATGATCTTGNCGTATAGATTCAATATAATCTTCAGGTTTCAAACCTTCTTTTTCAGCACTTAGCATAATGGCAGTNCCATGAGCATCATCTGCGCACATATANTAGCAAGTGTTTCCTATAAGTTTTTGAAANCTAACAAAAATATCAGTTTGAATATGTTCAACCATATGTCCAAGATGGATTTTCCCATTCGCATAAGGTAGTGCCGAAGTAACTAGTAATNTACGTCGTTTCATCGTGAAAGTGTAGCATAACAACGACTTTATTATCTAGTTATGCATCAAAGAACTCAAAAAGAAAAANNAGCACNCAAAAATTNAAATATAATCTAAAATNAGCCACTTACTATTTTNAAAATTAAAAGCTAATGTTAACTTGTAAATCAAAAAAACAATATNCACTCCAAGAAAAAAATAAATGCTAGAAAAAAACATAAAACAAATAACACAAAAATATAAACAATTTATAGACTCACCAAAAATTAGTAATGATGTTAAATATTTCACAAAAAACACATCAAGAGTAGCGGCATTATTAATTGGAGGCGGAGAACTAATGGAACAATACCCGAATGGCCCAAGTAAAGATGCACTTGCTGGCNTTATAGCTACTTACACAGCATCAGGCGCTGTAAAAACAAAACTTAAATCTCAAAAAGAAACCCTAAATGGAAANACCCCATCAGACTTCTTAATAAACGAAACTAAATCAGCNATGAAAAACTTTAATACAGTATGGTTTAAAGAAAACGCATTCAATGGAGCTTTAGTATATTCAATGCGAGGAGGAATAACAAAAGCCTTAATGTTTGTAGGTTATGACAACATATANCCAGAACTTAAAAATCAACATTTAAATNATTTTGCAGCAACAGCATTAGCGGGTCTTTCAAGTGGAGCATTACAAGGGTTTGTAACATCTATACCTGAATGGATAGCTACAAAACAAGCTACAGAACATGATAAAAAAACAACTGAACATNTAAAAGAAATATTTAATTACCTAAAAAACAAAAGCTCTATTCCAATCACATCACAAATAGCNCGAAATGCAGTATTTGATTCTGTATTTTTTATATTAACAAAATATTATGGGATAAAACTTGCAATAGCCGCTCCTATAGCCATGACAGCCTCTTACCAACTTGAAAAAATACGCTCTCTTTCNCAACAAGGAAANTTACCGAAAGACATAAAAGAAGTNTTTGANAAAGGAGACAAAAAAAANCGNTATACAGGNTGGTTTTCNAAAGCNATAGAATTTTCAATAGTTTATGCTCTTTTAGATTATTTTCGACAAAAAGGATCNCCTAAACAAGATACANATCTTAAATCAAATCAACTTAATCNAGANCTTATCAAAAAAACAATAAACTGTATAAAACCAGAAAAAAAACAAGAAATTAAAAAATTTCAAAANCAAAATATAAACAATTATGNAAAAATTAAAACAATATCTAAAGAACTACANACANCAACAATATCTTTAACNAAAATTAAACTAAATNATCTTCAACCACCTGCTTAATACGTTAAAGAAANATANTAAAAAAATAGCCTACTTAATAANCATCAANTANGCTATTTTTAATANTNGTTATGCAGTCTTAACTAATTTAACNCCAACAAGTAACTGCCAAANCATACTTAAAATTTGGCCAATACTNACACCAGAAAACAATAATANAATAGTATTTGAACTNTANTATTCNAAGGTAAANANTGTATAAATAAAAATNANGCCNATNACNATAAAAATATAACCTACNATTTTTAANAACATTTTATTTATAAACTCATAATCAGCTAATGCCAATGACATCAATCCACCACCAATAAAACCGACTGTTCCAAAACTAAAAAACAAACCCATTTCAATCATAAATAAGTTTCCAATATTAGCTGTTTCCGCTCCAAAAACAATACTCATATCTATAGCCCANGCAACAATTAAACCAAATTGTGCNAATACAAATAAAAAGGTACCAAGACCTAGCACGGAATGCTTTTCCTTTTTTTGTAAAATTGTATTTAATGTATAAATCGCGTATGCAACAAGAGATAAACCAATGGCTGATGAGATAGAATAAAACAAAGCAAGTTTACCCCCAGCAACAACATTCTGAGCAAAATCAGTAAATATATGAACACCTTCTTCTGGCGGGCCACTACCTAAAATCTGAAACAAAAATGGAATAAAAGCAAGCACCCCTCCTNTTATGAGNCAAATACCTGCNAACGAACTTAATGATAAATTTTTCATAAAACCCCCTTTTATTTTGTAAAAATTTATAATTATTTTTACTTTTATGAGCGGTTATAGACANATTCTAAACATTTTAAACATTTTTATTTGAATCACGTTTATTTAGAAAATTATTCAGGAAAATTAAGATTTTCAAAAGTAGTTACATTCTGAAAAGAGCTTTGCTTAGAAGAATTAGGATGAAAACGATCAGGATGATTTGAANAAACCTTANATATTAACTGACTATCATCATTATCTAACTGATCAACAGTAGCCTCAACATGACGATCAGAATCANTTTCTTCGTCTAGTTCAAAAACTTCTAATTCCTTAATATCGTTTTTAAGATTAACTTTACTAGATTCAAGCCATTCCGAAATATCTANCTTCATNTATTCTTCACCATTTAAANTACGTGTATACTGTAACTTCAATTGCATTGAAATTTATCAATCAATTTTATTTACTCTTTTTACAAAATTGATTTATATTTATATGTAATGGAAAACAATATCCTAGTACAAAACATATCATCTCGTTCTGAAAGTTTACGCCAAAAACTAAGCGCCTTAGTTTACCAACGTGGAATAGATAGTTTTTTTACTGAACATATTCCTTTTAGTTATTCATGCGGTTATGAAAATGCTATCCGTTTTATAANTGTAATTAAACTCATTGCTGCAAAAAAAGAAAAAAATGAATCTATAATCATTACTGAAATTGCAGCTGGNTCAGGTTTGTTTTGTTTTCGCATTCTAGATTTAATCTATGAGTTAAAATTACCATTTGCAGAAAATGTCTACTTTAATATTACCGATTTTAGCGAAAAAAACATGANCGAAATAAAAAACACAACATTTTATAAAAAATATCATAACCAAGTATCTCTANTAACATTTAATATTTTCGAAGATAATTTTACAAAACTTCCTAAAAGTGATTCTTTTATCATGAATTATATTCTCGATTCATTACCTCACAAGCATTATCAATATAANGATAAAAAAATAGTAGAAAAAAAAATAAAAACCTATGTTGATAAAAATCAACTTATTATCGATACAACAACTGAATTCCCAGAAATCATTAAAAATGAAAAAATTAAAAACTATATTGAATCAACAATATCAGAAAAAAATCAAAAAAAACTNTCAAAGCTTAAAATTAATTTCATTGAAACGTTTCATAATATAAAAGTTTCTGAAAAAGATTTAGAAAGCACAGATCTTAAAATGTTAAAGAAATTTTGTCTTTTTTTAAATAACAAAGAATTTACGTTTAATTATTCAACATTAACCTACCCTATTATAAAAGAACTCTANTCAAGACTAACNGAAGATGGGTTTATTTTTATATTTGATTTTGGATTAAATACGATTAAACAAAATATTAATACAGAAAAACTAACAACAAATTATGGACTCGCTCAATGCCATTCTTTTAACTTTCCTTACTTAAAATTTATTTCTAAAGAATTAAATTTGTCATATTTTCAAACNAATCATAAAAAACAAGAAAACCAACATGCGATATTATCAAAAGCAAAACTTTCAGAAAAAAAATTAAAACAAATTTTCAAAGAAAAAAAAGCTCATCTTACGGATGCAAAAAGAATTAGTAAATATAAGTCCATTGGAAAAAAATGCAGTTTTCATATTAACCAACGCTATAAAAAATTAATCCCACAAAAAAGAAAAGATTTTACACTATTAAAAACAATTATTAGTAAGTTAATCGAAGTAAAAGAATTTGATGAAGCATTAAATTATATAAAAATAGCAAAAAAAGAATATGAATCCTATGCCATTGCTTTTTCTTGCCAAGAAGCAGAGTTATATCGAACAAAAAACGAGCACCTTAAAACAGTTTCTATAATAAAACCAGAATTAAAAATGCACCCAACCTTAGCCAATATGCACTATTTATATTGTGTATCATTAAGTTTTTTAGATGATAAAAAAACATTTATAAAACAATTTAAAGACTATCTAGATTACTGTGACAATATTCTACCCTGGCGCTATTTTATTATTCTTGCATGCTACTATTTTGAATTAGGCCACCACCAAAAAGGCAAAGAAATTCTTACATATATTATAAAAATTCAAAAAACTTACCCTGAGTTAGCAATCCAACATAAACTCGCAATGAAAAAAACGACCAAGAAAACTATATTTATGATATAGATATGTTTGTTGATCTTATAGAGGATTGCCATCAAATATTAAATCAATTTGAAAAAATCACATCTTAATGAGTCATTTTCCCAGTTAAACGCTGTACTATACCATACAATAAAGAAAGTGTAATAATCCCATGAAAAGCACCTATATGAATAGGATATGTATCTACAATAAGTAAAATAAAAATCGCAGATACTAAATTAATAATAATTAAAGCTCCTCCCATTCGTTTAGCATACTCCATCAACGTTTTATCTTTTTCGTCAAAAGGAACACGATTTATTGTAGTAATTAATAATTGAACAACAAACATACCAATAAACAATATATGATACGGCTCTTTTCTAGTTAACATTCCAACCGTTTCCCCAATAATAGGTAAAAAACTATAAAACATTAACCCAGTTAAAATAATACTGCGTCGCTTCAAAATAGCACCATACACTATCATTAATGTTAAACCTGCCCCTATAACAGATAAAACCATAAACATAATATCTAACATACCCATACTAAACTCCTTTATTACTTTGAAAACGTTTTACCACGTAAAACTAATTTTTAAACAAAAAAGATTTATCAGGCAATTTTATGTTAGTTAAATAAAAGAATATTAGGTAATTAATTTAAAAAATTTTCTTTTACCAATTTTTAAAACTGTTTCAGATGAAATATCTAATATGATAGAAATATCAGAAACTTTCTCTCCAGCCAAAGTAACAGCACCTTGTTGAATAAGGCGAACCATTTCTTTTTTAGATGAAAAAATTCCCTCCGCTACTACCCAATCAACTAACTTAGGAGAACCAGCTACCTTTTTAATTGGCATATCATCTGGAAGTTCTTTTTTTGAAAATACCTGTAAAAACTCAGTTTCAGCATCATTAGCCTGCTTTGCAGAATGATATCGAGCAATTAATGATTTTGCTAATTCAATTTTTGCATCCCGTGGATTAAGACGTCCATTTTTCATATCATGTTCTAAAGATTCACGATCTTTGGTAGGTTTATCCGTAAGTAACATAAAATATCGAGTAATCAACTCATCCGCGATTGACATAGTTTTACCAAACATTTCTTTAGGGCTATCTTGAATTGCAATATGATTATTAAGAGATTTCGACATCTTTTTAATGCCATCTAAACCTTCCAAAATAGGAACCGTAATAATGCCTTGCTCAACACCAACATTATATTCTCGCTGTAAATGACGCCCAACAAGCAAATTAAACTTTTGATCAGTTCCACCAATTTCGATATCACTTTTTAATTCAACCGAATCATAGCCTTGTAAAAGTGGATACAAAAATTCATGAACACTAATAGACTGTCCGCTATTATAACGTTTATTAAAATCATCTCGTTCAAGCATCCGAGCGACATTGTAGCGAGCGGCCAAAGAAATCATAGCTTGACTTGAAAGCTTACTTAACCAAGAAGAATTAAAATGAACCTCTGTTTTGCTTTTATCTAGAATTTTAAAAACCTGAGTTTGATATGTTTCTGCATTTACAGACACTTCTTCTTTTGTAAGTTGTTTTCGTGTTTCAGATTTTCCAGTAGGATCACCTATCATAGCCGTAAAGTCACCAATAACAAATTG
>NZFK01000023.1 GCA_002690645.1 Rickettsiales bacterium | reverse complement strand
TAGACTTTACTTTTTGTTCACTTATTGAATTTTTTAAATTTGTTAAAGTATTAATTATTGTGGAAAATTTTTGTTTTTTATCTATCTTAAAAAAAATCCTGAAAATATCATTATTAAAATAAGTGAAAAAGTAATAAATTCTTTTTTTGGTATTTATCTATTTATTATCCCAATCATAATATTAGTCATTACTATAAATCCTGAATATTTCAGTTTATTTTATATGAATATCTATGGGTTTGTTATGGGACTATGTCTTTTTACGATGGGTTTTTTATTTGTTTTAATAGACAAAACATTTTTTCATGCTGTAAAACGAACACGCTACATATCATTGATTACGGCCATTATATTATATAGTTTTCGTTTAATCTTATTTGAATTAGAAGGTCCAAATTATTTGACCGCTATAGAATCAATGTGTTGGATTTTTACTATGTTTGGTTTTGCTGTTAAATATTTAAATAAAGACTCTACTTTAATTAGATATCTCAACGAAGCTGTATTTCCAGTTTATATATTACATCTACTTTTAATGAATATTGTAGCGGCTTTTTTATTAACACCGCCAATGAGTGCAACCATTGTTAGCACTATTGCAGAGATAAAGCCAAATTCAATTGCTGCTGAGGCTGATTTGTTAGCAGGTGATAAATTAGTGAATTTTAATTATGAAAGATTATATGAAGAGGGGTTCGACTCTATTGTAGCCTCTCGTCAAGGTAAGGTATTTATAGTTGATATTGATGTTAAAAATGATAAAGAACTTGGTATGAAATTTGAAACCAAAGTTCAAATTAATCCACTATTTAGCCAAACAGATAGACATAAAGCTGTAGTGTTTTTTCGTTTTCTAGTTATTAATATCCTAACTCTTCTAGGTTGCTTTTTGATTTATGAATATTTAATTCGTCGTTATAGCATAATTAGACCTTTATTTGGGTTAAAAAACGAAAAGAAAAAAAGTCTTTAAAATAAGCAATAATTTAGGCATAATACGGTCACTAATTTTGTTGAGGTGATACACATGTCTAAAATACTTATTATTGGTGCTGGTTCAGCTGGGAGTGTTGTGATTAAAAAATGTTTACAACATCCAAGTATTTTTACTGAAGTTCACGTCGCAAGTCGAAGCATAGACAAGCTAGAAAAACTGAAAATGTCACTAGATAATGATATCCAAATACATTCATGTGATGCTGATGATACTCAACAGCTTATAAGATTATTAAAAACAATTAAACCTAAACTTATTATTAATATGGCGTTACCATACCAAGATTTATCCATAATGGATGCCTGTCTTGATCAAGGTGTTCATTACCTTGATACAGCTAATTATGAACCAAAAGATGAAGCAAAGTTTTGTTATAAATGGCAGTGGGATTATCATGAGCGCTTTAAACAAGCTGGCTTAATGGCCTTACTTGGTTGTGGCTTTGATCCTGGAGTAACCAATATATTTTGTGCTTATGCAGCAAAAGAGTTATTTGATAGTATTGAATCAATTGATATTATCGATTGTAATGCAGGTGATCATGGACATCCATTTGCAACAAATTTTAATCCTGAGATTAATATTCGCGAAATAACGCAACGTGGTAAATATTGGAAAAATGGGAAGTGGATTGAAACCGAACCTTTGTCTGAGAAGCAAGAGATATTTTTCCCTGAAGTGGGGTATAAAACAGCCTATCTGATGTATCATGAAGAAATTGAATCTTTGGCAATTAATATCCCAAATGTTCAACAAATACGTTTTTGGATGACGTTTTCAGAAGATTATATTAAGCACCTTAATGTACTCCAAAATGTTGGAATGACCCGAATTGACCCAATACAATATCAAGGTCAAGAGATTGTGCCCCTGCAATTTTTAAAAGCTGTTTTACCAAACCCATCTGATTTAGGAGAAAATTATATCGGTAAAACGTGTATTGGATGTGTTATTACCGGGTTAAAAAATGGAAAAAAACAAACAAAAATTATCTATAACATTTGTGAACATCAAAAAGCATACGAAGAATGCAAAGCACAAGCCATTGGTTACACAACAGGAGTACCTGCAATGATTGGGGCTAAATTGATGCTTGAGAAAACTTGGCATCAAGCTGGAACGATTAATGTTGAACAATGCGATCCATTACCATTTATGGAACAGTTAAACAAGCAAGGGTTACCTTGGAAAGTGATTGAATATGACTATCAACTTTGAAAATATTAAAACACCTGCTTATGTAATAGATGAAAACAAAATTAAAGCTAACTTATTGAAGCTTAATAACGTAAAACAACAAACAGGCTGTAAAATTCTTTTAGCAACTAAAGCATACTCATGTTATAACACGTACCCTTTAATTAGTCGTTATTTAGATGGCACCACAAACTCTTCAACTAATGAAGCGCGACTCTCTTTTGAGGAATTTGGGAAAGAGGTCCACCTTTATTCTCCTGCGTTTAAATTGTCAGATATAAATGATATCAATCAAACAGTAAATAGCATTATTTTTAATTCAAATAATCAATTTCAAATGTTTAAGGAAGAATTACATGAAACAATTGAAATAGGACTTCGTTTAAATCCAGAGCATATTGAAGTAGAAAATCCAATGTATAGTCCATGTGCTCCAGGATCCCGATTTGGTATTTTACGTCAGGATCTAGAGCATATACATTTAGATCGAGTAAGTGGGTTTCATATTCATGCATTATGTCAAAATAATGAGGATTCATTAGGACGATTAATAACATCTACAGAGGAGAAATTTGAGTCATATTTAAAATTAGAGCAGATAAAATGGATCAATTTTGGTGGTGGACACATGGTCTCGCGGCCAGGTTATGATATGAATATCTTGTGTGATCATATTAATAGATTTCAAGAAAAGTATAATGTACAAGTAATCCTCGAACCTGGCGAAGCCGTGGTATTTGATGCAGGTTATTTGGTAGCTGAGGTAATTGATATTGTTCACAATAAAATGAATATTGCGATTTTAGATGCATCAGCAACAGCACATATGCCTGATGTACTTGAAATGCCATACAGACCAGATATTATTGACGCAGCAGTATTTGAAGAAAAAAAGTATTCATATAGGCTAGGTGGTAATACCTGTTTGTCTGGAGATATAATCGGTGAATACTCATTTGACGCGCCCCTAAAAATTGGCCAAAAAATAGTGTTTACTGATATGGCACAATATACCATGGTAAAAAATACATTATTTAATGGCATTGAATTGCCTCGAATTTACATTTTTTCAGAAAGTAAGGTTTTAAATTGTAATAAAGAATTTGGTTTTGAGATATTTAAAACGAGACTATAATCTTTTTTTTTCAATTTCTATTTTAGCGTTAATACTAGATAAGCTTCTTTAAGATGTTGTAATCCCATTTAATCAAAATAATATAATTCATTTTTTTATAAAAAATTCAAGTATAAATGTTTAAAAAAGACTATTAAATGGAATTAAAAAAACAAGGAGTAGTTTTGAATGAGAGTTAGGGGCAATAAACCAAATTTTTTTAAAAATACGATCACACCAAAAAAAACAATTAAAAAAAATTTAGACATTATTCAAAAAACTGAAAACGCATTAAATGAAGTCTTGCCTGATGAGATACAGATTCCGTCATTTAGAACACAAGGTATCGGAAAAAGTAATGTTGAGGCACTAGAAAGTTGGGTAAATGATATAAATAGTAAATTTAATTCAAGAACGTTATCTTTATATGAATTACAAAAGAAGAATATATTATCTTGCATAAAAGAACTTGAAAATTCAATAGATGATATTTCTAAGGATAAGAAAGATAATAAAAAACAAAAATTTTCCACAATAATTAATACTTTAACAAATTTAAAAAATTCAATAAGTGAACAAAAAGTAAAGTCTAATGACGGTTTTGTTCAACCCGTTAAAATTGTAAATCTTGATTTGGAAACTTGTTTAGATAAATTAAAGGATTATGATGCAACTGCAAATTTCGGAGGCAATGAATATAAAGAATGAAACGTAATTCAAGAAAGAATAAAAGACGAAGAAATTGCTGAAGATTCGGCATTGAAAAGATTAATATCAACATACGATTTCTTTTTAAGCGAGTTTAATCTAGCAACAGACCTTGAAAGTGTACAAACTGTAAAAAATCCTTTAATAAAAGAAGGAAGAGAGGCGACAGTTATCGGCGATATACATGGTGATATGAATGTTTTATTAACAGGTTTAATGGGATCTGGTTTAATCAAATTAGAAAATCCTCCAATAATGATGTATAAAATGGGAAAAGAAAATCATAAATGTAGTATTGAAGATTTTTTAGATCTAAACGAAGTCGAACAAAAAAAATACCAACCAATACCCAATTTTTCATTTATAGAAGGAGCAGAGAATCAAGAAATAGTTTGCTTAGGTGATATATTAGATCGTGGGGAACATGACCAAGTCTGTTTAGCGCTATTAAAAGATCTTGCTGAAAGAGATCATTCTCCATTAAAAATTGTGATTGGGGATCATGAAGTCTATGGTTTAATAAATATGGATAGCTGTAATTTACCTTTATCACCTTCAAATTACAGTCAATTAAATAAAAAACAACTTGTTCGATGTAATGATGAACAATTTCAATTAGTAAGAGATACCTTAAAGCAAGCTATGAATAAACAAACTATAAAATTTGCACATTTAAGTGATACTGGAATGTTATACAGCCACTCAATGTTCGAAAAGGAGTGGTTAGAAAAACAAGGAACTGAAATACTAGATCAAATGAAAAGTGAAAAGAAAGAAGAAAATGAAATTCAAAAAGTTGACGATAGTTTTAATTTTTTAATATCGATGACGGATTTAAATGAAAGTAATTATGAAGCATATAAAACAGCTCTAACAGTAGTTATTCATGAGTTAAATGAAAAGTTAAAAATATTAAGTCTAAGTGAAAAACCAAATGGAGAAGTGAGAAATCAAATGTTTTGGGGAGATTCTCCACTTTGGTCAAGAGGAAAAAATCCTATAGTTCCATTATTAATGTGCGTGGGTCATACAAATCAACAAGTTTTTGAATCAAATAAGTTAATTGAAAATCCATTAAAAACAATATCTGAAGGTGAAAACGTTGAAGAAAATGGAAAAGCTAATGGTTCCAATGGGTATCTGTTGGATATGGGGTCTTTCTTTACGGCTTCAAAAAGAGGTGGCAATAATAATAAAAATTCTGTCCCAATTATTACAAAAGTAAAAGAAGGTCAATTAGAAGTACAGCGAGTAAGAGCCGACTTATGTAGGAGAATGTTGTATGGATATGTTGGAAAAAAATAAAAAAAACTTATCTTGTCCTTAACATCAACTGGTAATCATAACCTTCAACATCAACAGTCAGTAAAATTATATCTGATTTTTGTATAATTCGTTGATAATCTTCAACAGTATTAACAAATCGACCATTAACTTCTTGAATAACAAACCCTTCTTCAAGTTGGTTTTTATCAGAAACACTATCTTTTTGGACTTCTTTTATCACCAATCCTTTTGCTGTGAAAAGATTATATTTTTTTTGTAGTTTGGGAGAGTTTTTGACCACTATTAAGCCAAGTTTATCAAATTCTTCTGTTGTCCCTATAAACGCATCTTGTTCACCCATTAAAGTGAAATTTAATTCTAAAACACGACCGTTACGTAATACTTTAAGTGTACTTTTATCACCAATTCTTAATTCTGATATACTTGATCGCAAAGATAAAAAGTCGCTTACCCGAGTATCATTAAGTTCCACAATAATATCATCAATCTTAACACCTGCCATTTCTGCAGAAGAATTCGACTCAACTCCAACAACAAGAGCTCCTGACCTTGTTTTAAGATCAAATTCTTCCATCACTTGTTCTGTTATAGGTTTAATAGATACACCCAACATGCCCCTTTTTACCTTTCCAAAAGATAATAAATCCTCCATAACCCGTTTAGCTGTATTTACTGGAACTGCAAACCCAATCCCCATATAGCCTCCACTTTGAGAAAATATAGCTGTATTAATTCCAATGAGTTCACCATCAATATTTAATAGAGCACCACCTGAATTTCCAGGATTAATAGCTGCATCAGTTTGAATAAATGATGCATAATTATCGACATCAATAACACCAGACCGTCCAAGTGCAGATATAATCCCGACTGTAACAGAACTTTGAAGTCCAAATGGATTTCCAACCGCAATAGACCAATCTCCAACTTTTAAATTATCAGAGTTTCCAAGAGTGACTGATGGCAACTGATTACCTGAAATTTTTAGTAATGCTAAATCTGTTTTTGGATCACTCCCAATAAGCTCAGCCTCAAATTCTCTCCCATCCGATAAAGTTACGCTAAGTTCAGCAGCATTTTGGATAACATGGTGATTAGTTAAAATATATCCTTTTTGGGTAACAATTACACCAGACCCTATAGCTTCTTTTTTAGGGTTAAATTTTGGCATATCAAAAAAGTGACGAAAATAAGGGTCATCATACATAGGATTTTGATAACTCTGACTTTTTGCTAAAACACTAACGCTTACAACAGCGGCGATTCCTTTTTCTGCAACACTATTAAAAGCTTGAGAAGTTCGTTTTAATGTTTCTAGCTCCTCTCTTAATGCAAAAACAGAAGATTCAAATGAAAATAATACTATGAAAAATAAGATTAAAAGCCGATTAAACATATTTTTAGACTAAAATAATCATGACATTTTGTCTAGTTTTAGCTAAGATATTCCTCATGAGTTCAAAACTGTTAATAGATATTTTAAATATTCCATCTCCAACATATCATGAAAAAAAATTAAGCCAATACCTGTTGAATTCGCTAGAAAAAACAAATCCAACTAATATTTACAAAAAAAAACGATTCTATTATTTTTTGTTATGGTAAAGATAAAGAGAAAAAAACAATTGGTCTTGTAGGCCATCTAGATGTAGTTCCTGACTATTTTGAAGCTTATGAAGACGAAGGAAAGATATATGGAGCAGGAGCTTCAGATATGAAAGCCGGTGTTGCCGCATTTGTTGATTTGATACTTAATCATCACCATGAATTAAAAAAGGCATATAATGTTATGTTAATTTTATATACTAAAGAAGAACGTACAGCATTATCTGAAAATGGACTATTTGAATTAATTGATGAATTCCCAGAAATTATAAAGCAAATTGATTGCGCAATAGTTGGAGAACCTACCGATAATTCAATTCAAATTGGTTGCGTTGGAAGTCTTCACCTTACTGCAACCATAACAGGTAAATCATCACATTCAGCGCGTCCATGGCATGGTGAAAATGCTTTATATAAAGCTATCCCATTAATCGAGAAAATTAAACGTATAGAACCTAAAAAAGTTCATCTATTCGGTGTTGATTTTTTAGATGTGATTGAAATTACTGAAAGTGAATCTGAAAAAGGTAGAACATCAATTCCTGGTATGTGGTCATGTAATATAAATTATCGTTTTTCACCTGATAAAAGCGAAAAAGAGGCATTAGAGTATCTAACTCATATTTTAAATAATCTTGAGTTATCAGAGTTATCTTATAAGGTCAAAGACTCTGTATATGCTGGAAAAGTAATTGAGAACTCTTTTTTTAAAGATATGGTCAAACGATTTTTATGCCCAATTCAGGCTAAACAGGCGTGGACAGATGTTGCTCAGTTAGGAAATATTGGAGTGCCTGCATTTAATTTTGGCCCAGGCAACCAATCTCAAGCCCATAAAAAAAATGAATATATAGTGCTTTCACAATACAATAAGTATTTAAATTTGATTAAAAAGTTATTAGATTAAATTCAAATATTGAAACGATTAATAAGTCGTTGCTAAACTAGAACAAATACGAGGTGAGTTATGAATAAATTATCAGCAGTAGCTATTGGAATAAGACGATCAAAGGAAAAAAAGGTTTTGGATGTATATTTTCCATTACTTACTTTAACGAAAAATGCAGCAGTATCAAAGATAGAAAAAAATAAATTTAATAATATTTCTGATGATGTTTTAGAAGAACTTAAAAATCTTTTTAATACAAATTTAGATATATATCGATCATTTACAAGCTCAACCCAACATTACGCAACAACATCTGCAGGTTACTTTTTTTTAGATCGGCTTGATGAACCCATTAAATCGACAGAAGAAGCCTATCTCAAGTTACAGTTAATTTCAAAGCGAATTGTAAAGCCTCACGAAATAAATTTAGAAGGGTTATTCGGTATACTTAACAATATTGCCTGGTCAAATAAAGGACCTATTCTTCCAGAAGATTTAGATGAAGTCAGACTTAAATATATTGCTACAGATCAACCATTAGAAGTTAGTCATGTTGATAAATTTCCTTATTTAGTAAACTACCATGTCCCATCAGGCGTAAGAATTGCTTCTGGTAGCCAGGTACGTCTAGGTGCTTATTTGGGAGAGGGAACAACAATAATGCCAGCAGGTTATGTTAATTTCAATGCAGGAACTTTAGGGCAAGCAATGATAGAAGGACGCGTATCAGCAGGAGTTGTTGTCGGTGATAAAAGTGACGTCGGTGGTGGGGCCTCCATTATGGGTACATTATCAGGAGGTAATAAAACGGTAATATCCATTGGAACTCAATGTCTATTAGGTGCAAATGCAGGTACAGGGATCTCTCTAGGAAATGGATGCACAATAGCTGCAGGTCTTTACGTTACAGCTGGAATGCCAATTTACTTAGTCGATAAAGATAATAATCCAATAAATTTAGAGGGTGAAAAAGTTCAAGAACCAAATAATTGCGTCAAGGCTGCAGATCTTTCTGGAAAAGATTATTTATTATTTATTCAAGATTCTAAATCAGGAAAAACAATATGTAAGCCTAATCAAAAAGTAATTGAATTAAACACAAGCTTACACGTTAATTAATATGATGAATCAAAAACAGTATATATCGAGAAAGAAAATTTTTGGAATCCCATTTCCACTTTTAAAAACAACATCGTTGTCTAAAAATGAAGTAATCATTCCAAAAACTTTTTCCTCACATACAACGGTTTTATATCTTGCTGGACCAAATTCAAATCAAACAGATTTAGATTCTTGGTCTGCATCAATTCGAAAACGATTTGAGAATGAACAGGTAAAACATTTAGAAGTTTTATTTATTTCAGATCAAAGTAAAAAAGATCAAATCATAGATCAATTAAAAAAAGATATTGCTAATGAATTTCATGATATGATTGCAATTGCAGATCAACCATTTGAAGAGCTTAAAAAAACATTATTGTTAGTAGATCCGAAAGATATTTTTGTCTTTGTCTTAGATGAGTTTGGAAAAGTAATATTTAGCGCCCAAGGACCAGCAGATGAATTTAGATTATATCGAATAAATAAAGCTATTTTTAATTCATTAGTTACAGACCAAGAAAAGCTAAAAGTAATTGGAGCAAAATCCAAACTTAAAAAAAAGGTAGCATTTGTAGGTTCAATAAATAATATTTCAACGCATTTAGTCAGTGAGTTAGTAGAAAGAAATTCGATTCAAGAAATTCAATTACTTCTCTCAAAGCCAAGTCAATTTCATCATGTGAAAATATTTGAGCAAATTGTAAATCAAGACGATTTTAAATTAATTAATACAATAAATAATTATGAAGAAGTCATCTTATTTGATTTAGACTATAAAACATTAGAAGCATATATCGAAAAAATTAATACGTGTAATATTGAAAATATTAAAGTAATCAGTTGTGACCTAGAAAAAATATCAGAAAATCAAAAGAAAAGCATAGAAAGTAAGTTTGAACCGTTGAATTTGCAATGGATTAACCATTATGTTTTCTTAGGTCAAAAATCTGAACATTTCTTAGATTATTTAAAAAAACTTTTTCTTTTTGCCATCAGTCCATTTTTATTTGGTAAATTTAAACATTTTAAACCGATAACACCAAAAAAATTTGCAGATAAGATTATTTAGTTGAATTGTAGTCAGTATTGATCTTTTTTACATGAATTGTAATAGCTTCAAGATCTGGTGGGAGTAGCTTTTTTGCGTAACCATATTTACCAACATCAGGTCTACCCTCAAAAATAATTTTATAAATATCATTAAAATCTTTTGAAGCAACCCAATCATTATCAATTAAACTTGGCCCTTTTTCATTTCCTTCTCCGTCATAGCCATGACATTTATANCAACGTAATTTGTATTGAAGCTTACCTCTAGCTTGTACTTCAGGCTTATCCTTNATACTTATCCAATAATCATTTTCTATAACAGTAAATTGTTTCGGAGGTGTTTTAAAAAAATCAGTAAAAAAAACTATACTCCANAAGCATAAAACCATCGTCAATATAAATAGTATAGATATTATAAATTTCTTATTCACATTCATTATCTTAAAGGTTAAACTATAATTTTGAAAGAGAAAGGATATATATATTAATGAAAAAAAAATCGTCAAAAATAAAATCTAAATTATTAATATTATCCATTTCATTCGCATTGTTATTCTTTTTTATGTTCTTTTTTTCTTTCCAATTCAATAACAATAATAAATCAAATTCNATTTCTAANAATATTACNTCTCAAGTCAGTGAGACAATTATAGAAAAAACATTTAACTTTTTATTACCAGCAATGCTAATTTCTGAAACTTCAGCTAATTTAATGCAATCGGGTGTTTTGAAGCCAAGTCAAACNAATTTAATTGAAAAATCAACATTGAACTTTATNAAACCACACTCTCAATTAAGCAATTTTTATTTTGCTGATTTAGCTGGAAATTTTATTATGGTTTCAAAAAAAAATAATTTATTTACTGAAACAAGAATTCAATCAGTAGAAAATCCCANTATTTTTACTATTTTAGANAGAAATCAACAAGGAAAAATTATTTCTAAAATTATTGAAAAAACATCCTTTGATGTTAAAACNAGACCCTGGTTTNCAGGCGCTATTGAAAATGAAAANCAATTTTGGACNAATTTATANGTNTTTCANTCNAAAAAACATCCAGGNATAACAGCATCATTTCCTGTNACAGACAAAAGAAATAATATTATAGGTGTGTTTGGTGTTGATATTGAGTTAGAAAAAGTATCTCGTTTTTTNGAAAACCAAATNAAAAATCATGCAACAACAGCTATAATACTTGATGAAAATAATAATATTGTTGCAAAACCGGGTGAAATATTATTTAACACTGGTATTGATGGCTCAATTAAGCCAATGTCAGTNAAAGAATTAAACGATAAACTAGTTTTAAAAGCTTTAGATAGGTATGAATCAAAAAATGAGTCCTCATTTCATTTTAATTACAACCAAAATAAATATTATTCATCTGTTCAATCTTTCCCAAAAAGTTTTGGAAAAGATTGGAAAATTTTAATCTTACTGACAAAAAATAATCTTGTTCAACAATCTAGTTTTACCGTTTCATTTTTCTTTTTATTATTAGCANTATCTTTAAGTTTAGGTGGTGTGTTTTACGCNTTNCTTTTAAATTTTCTTAATGAACCTTTAAGGATAATNGATAAATCAATTAAAGTAGATAACGTCAATTTGCCAGAAAATATCGAAAGAGAAACTGTCTTACAATCATAAGGAATATTAAAGATGAGATTTTTACATGTAATGTTAAGAGTAAGAAACTTAGAAACATCCATTTCTTTTTATAAAANTATATTTGGAATGTCTTTATTACGACAGAAAGACTATCCATCTGGAAGATTTACTTTAGCATTTATGGGTTATGGCGAAGAAAAGGATAACACAGTAATTGAATTTACTCATAATTGGGACACTAAAGATTATGANTTGGGTACTGCTTATGGCCACATTGCAATTGGGGTAGATGATATTTATGAAGCTTGCAAAAAAATTGAAGAACAGGGATGCAAAATTACAAGAGCACCTGGCCCAATGAAACATGGTTCGACTATTTTAGCTTTTGTCGAAGACCCAGATGGCTATAAAATAGAGCTTTTACAAAGATAGTTGTTTAAAATTTTTAAAGCATGGGTATAACAAACCATGTTTTCAAATTTTATGCTAATCGATATTCTAAATTATATCGATTTTAATCTTATATATCGTATTATTTTAGCGTTGCTATTTGGTTTTGTTCTTGGCTTAGAAAGAGAATATCGAGCCAAACCCGCTGGTATTAAAACCTATGCTTTAATTTGCCTAGGATCAACTATAATTACTTATGTATCAATATCTTTTTCAAGCCCNGCTGATCCTTCCCGAATGGCTGCTCAAATTGTTTCTGGATTAGGNTTTATTGGAGCTGGAACAATTTTNCAATCAAAACGGATAATAACAGGGTTAACCACAGCGTCTTCTTTATGGGTGGTTGGAGCATTAGGAATAATGATCGGTGTAGGATTAATTATNGAGTCAGCGATAATTCTATTTTTAATATATTTATATTTTATTTTTTCACGCTTAATAGTNACTAAAAATATGCGACGATTTAAATACTCAATCACAATAGCCTTACATAAGGGTGTCAATTTAAATGAAGTAGATGAAATTTTTAATAAAAATAAAATTGAAATTCAATTTAAATCAATCAATAAANTGAAGAATGTAACCATTGAAACAATNTATTTAGCAAAAAAGCCACAAAACGATAAATTTATTAAGCAATTGGTCAGTTCAGAGTTAGTAAAAAAAGTTGAACATTAAAAATAATTCATNATAGACGAAATAAATAAGCAAACAAAACCAATAATTAAACATAATAAACTTTGATTAAAGAGTTTATATTTTCGATATCGAATCTTTTTTTGAATAAGAATTTGTTCTGCATGAACAAGATCAATTTTTTTAATGGTGTCATGGCTAATTTCATGTTGATTACAATACAATTTTAGCCATTGTTTTGGTGAATACATCAAATCATCTTTTCTTACTAGTAAATCATAGAGTTTCTCTTTTGGGTTTTTTAAAGTTTGATTTGTATTTAATGAGTTATAGTTAATGACAGGGATAAATGAAATACAACAAATAACTATACTTACGAAAAAAAATAGTAATGAGATAATAAAAAAATANTTTTCTATTCCTTCAAATTGATGTGTTTGGAATATTAGTCTAACAACTATAAGTGTATTTAAGACAATTAAGGCTCCATTTTTACTTTCAGCATATTTCACCCAATCGATACTGTGAGATAATATATCAAATAATTTATCACTTAAATTTAAAGACATAGTGGTATTATAACACTACACACACTAAGAATTAAAAAAATAAGGAATGAAATAATGATACTTAAAAATAAAAACTATATTTTATTAACTATACTTTTTTCTTGTTTTTTAGTTTCTATACATCATGCAACATTAGATTCTTCTGAGGTTATTTCAAAAACAGCAATGGTTGCTTCTCAGGATGAATATGCAACGGATACGGGTATATCTATTTTAAAAGAAGGGGGAAATGCAATAGATGCAGCTGTAGCAGTTGCATACACTATGGCAGTTACCCATCCAAGAGCAGGAAATATTGGTGGGGGAGGATTTATGATGATTTATCATAAACAATCCGATCAAGTTTATGCTTTAGATTTTAGAGAAAAAGCTCCTAAAAAAGCATACAGAGATTTATTCCTTAATGAAGATGGTTCGGTTGATAACGAAAAAGCTAGGTTTTCAATTTTTTCAGCTGGAGTTCCTGGAACTGTAGCTGGTTTAGAGGCCGCACATCAAAGATTCGGTTCAATTTCTAGAGAAAGGTTGCTCAATGATGCTATATATTATGCAGAAAATGGCTTCATAGTTGACTCAGACCAAAAGAAAGTTTTAACTAAAAAAGTGGAGTTTCTAACAAAAGATAACCAATTTAAAAAACATTTTTATAATAAGAAAAAAAATAGTTTTTCACCAAAAAATAAAATAGTTCAAAAAAATTTAGCAAAAACATTAAAATCAATTCAACAACAAGGAAAAAAAGGTTTTTATGAAGGTAAAGTGGCGGAGAACTTTGTTTCTTTTTTTGAAGAAAATAAGGGCTTAATAACTTTAGACGATTTAAAGTCTTATGAACCTGTTTGGAGAAAACCGATTCAGGGAAAATATAAAGATCAGTACAATATTGTTAGTATGCCTCCTCCAAGTTCTGGTGGGATAGCCATTATTGAGCTTCTAAACATCATTGAAGCTTTAGAACTAGAAAATACTAAACATAATTCAGTTGATTACATCCATAATATTGTAGAGGCTATGAAATATACATATGCGGATAGAGCAACCCATTTAGGAGATCAAGATTTCGTATCCATCCCAATAGAGATGCTAACAAGCAAAGAATATGCTAAATCAATTGCAAATCAAATTTCAACAAAAAATATTACAGCTATTAAAGCTATTAAACCTGATTTGTTTGAAGATAGTGAAAGTCTTGAAACAACACATTTTTCAATCATTGATAAAGATGGGAACATTGTGAGTTGTACTTATACATTAAATTTTGCATTTGGAAATGGAATGATAGCGGGTAAAACAGGTGTCATATTAAACAATGAAATGGATGATTTTTCAGCAAAGCCCGGTAGCCCAAATGGGTTTGGTTTATTAGGAAACGAAAAAAACGAAATTGCTCCTGAAAAAAGAATGTTAAGTTCAATGTCGCCAACAATTGTATTTCAAAATGAAAAGCCGTTTTTAATCACTGGAAGCCCTGGTGGGAGTACTATTATTACGTCAGTACTTCAAATAATTTTAAACGTTATAGATTATGATATGACAATAGGACAAGCCTCTAGTGCTGCAAGGTTTCATCACCAATGGTTCCCTGATATTATCTTTATGGAAAAAGAGCATAACCCAAAAAATATAGAAATACTTAAAAATAAAGGATTTAAAATTGAAAATAGAAGATTGGGTATTACACANAGTATTTTGGTNAAAGACAATTCATTATTCGGAAAATCAGATCCTAGAAACATATCTTCATCNACAAAAGGATATTAAGAACTTTAGCTAAAATAAATGTTTAACTTGAACTAAATGTGGGAATAATNCATTAAGGTGTATTATGTTAGATAAAAAATTCAAAAAGCTATGTGAAAAAATTGATCTTAAAAAATATCGTGTTCTTAATAGAATGCAATATATAATGAATTATGGNGAATACACGATTTGTTATGANTTCTTTTTAAACTAAACTTATCTTAANAGTACAACTTGATCCATTTCAGCAAATTTAAATAATGATTTTATNGATCTTAGGGTATGTTCAGATTTAATCCCAAANAAATGGTAATGTCTATTTTTNTAATNTATAGGAGTTTTTTTTCTGAAAGTATTAAATACTTTAGGATAAGATTCAAAATGCCCCTGTCCCTTTAATATAACTACGGATGCATTGTCATAGGCTTGTTTATAGTCTTTATTTACCAAATATCGTAAACAAACAACATCACAGGTGTTATTTTTTATATATTTTAAACGTCCATCTTTTAAATAAGGTTTAAGATGATCAAACTTAGTTGATCCTATTAGTTTATTAAAATCATCNTAAGTGACATCATTCAAAATTGGGTGCTCTTTCAATGACACAATAACATGATGATGTTCTTTGAGTAGGTATTCAATAAGNAGTAAGTCAAAAAATATTTCNCCGGAATTGTCANNTTCATATAANAAGAGTTTAGGTGAGCTATGAATATCATTTTTAAGTGCGTCAAAGTAAAATAAAGGATTATCTTTAACAATGTCTTCTGTCCANGCNACATGATCTAAAATATCNTTTATTTCATCAGAAAAAGTGGTTATAAAATTTAAAGGGTTTTGTTGATAATTATCAATCCAATTTGCTTTAGTAACCAAATAAATAAGATGTTGGAGTGGAAGTTTATCCTCNAGCATTAGTTCTCGAATTTCTAAATATGACGATTGACCAAAGTCGTTTTGTTCNTTTTTATCTTTCTCATAAAAATTTAAGTTTAGGTTAAGTTCAGAACAAAATAAATTAGTATAACTTGTTAAAAATGAAAATAATTCAGTGTAGGTCCATTGATGGATAATAGGCCAGTTATCACTTAAATCAGAAGACAATTTATCCCAAAAAAAGATTAAATCAGTTTTATCAAAGTGTATGCCACGTGCAAGTAAAGGAGAAAAAAAACCATCATTGAGACGATAGCAGATCTGATTAATAATTTTTTTCTTCATAACCTTTTTGTTACCAAAATAAAAATTTATAAATTTAGACGAAAAGTTTTTACCNGTTAAGTTAAGTGTTTGGTAAGAAGGCCAANATGTTTGNNTTGATGATAAAAGCCAATCTAAATTATATTTTCCTAATCTGAANTTTTCAGTAGAAGTGATAAATTGATGTGTATACTCTGAGAGTTTTTCTGTAAAAGAACTATTAATCACTAAAGTCTATATATGTACTACAGAGTTTAAAGCTAATATNTAGCCATATCCTCCAAAGCCTGATATTTGTCCTTTACACACTGGNGCAGAAAGNGATTTATGACGAAATTCTTCTCTTGCATGAATNTTAGATAAATGAACTTCAATTACGGGTGTNCTAATACTNCTAATTGCGTCCCTAATTGCAACTGATGTATGAGTGTAAGCNGCTGGATTAATAATAATTGCATCATGAGAATTAGCATTTTGTATTTTATCTACAAGCTCACCTTCATGATTAGATTGAAAAATATCAATTTTGCAGTTGTTACTTTTTCCAAANTCTNGAATTTGAGAATTAATTGAGTCNAATGTTTCAGTTCCATAAACATCAGGTTCTCTTTGGCCTAATTTATTTAAATTTGGTCCGTGTAAAACAAGGATATTTTTTNCNTTATTTGTCATNANAATTCTCCTCAATAAAATTTATGTTACCACGAATAAATTGAAAAACAATTAATTATCTAATTTTGTATTTAAAAATAAAATACTTTCTTCGATTAACTCTTTTGNAACGGTATCATCTTGAACAACATGCCCAATTTTCGTTGGTAAAATAAACTTNATTTTCCCATTAATAACTTTTTTATCAATAGACATCTTTTTNTGNAACATAGCTAAATCAATGGNTGGAAGNTTCAGAGAAAANCCAAAGTTTAAAATTAAAGAATAAATTTGTTCAGCATCATCATCTGAAATTAAATCCTTTTTATAAGCGATAAATGTNGCACAAATCATACCAAAGGCAACACACTCACCATGCCTAAAATCATAGTTGCCAAATATCGCCTCTAAACCATGCCCAATCGTATGTCCAAAGTTTAATATAGCTCTAAGATGACTTTCTTTTTCATCTTCTGAAACAACATCGACTTTATTTTGAGCAGATCGTTCTATGATANAATCCCATTTTTCATCATTAGTNGATAAATCAAATGTNTTAAGCTCAGAATTATATTTTACAAGAAAATCAAATANTGCTTTATCNGNAATTACACCATATTTAATAATTTCAGCAAATCCTGATCGTATTTCTTCAACGGGCAACGTTCTAAGTAAATTAGGATCCATNAGTATTAAATTAGGTTGGTAAAAAGAACCGATCAAGTTTTTACCCGTTTTATGATTAATTCCAGTTTTACCACCAATNGCTGANTCTACTTGAGCTAACAATGTTGTTGGAATATGGATNAGTTTTATACCTCTTAAACATATACTGGCCGCAAATCCCGCCAANTCTCCGATAACACCTCCGCCAAGCGCAATAATACANTCTTGACGTTCAACTCCATCTTCTAAAATATCTGATAAAATNTNATTAAGATCGGAAAGCGCTTTTGATTGCTCTCCCTCAGCTATNATAATTGTTTTTAAATTATATTCACTGAGTTGTTNGGTAATAGTCTTTCCATAAAGNTCAAAAATAGATTGATGAGAAATAANGATATATTTTTTAGAATTAACATATTGTTTAACATAAAGATTTAATTTATTTATAAGATCTCGTTCAATAAAAATCTTGTAAGAATTATGTTTACCTAAATTTACGTTTATTTGACTCATATTTATTTAGCTCTCACTTGTTTTAAAATTTGATTTATTGTGTCATCAATAGTTAATTCATCAACTATTAACTGAATAGATGAAACTTCATTGTATAATGGATCTCTTTCATCTAAAAGATTTTTAAGTATCTCAAGTTTATTATTTTTTTTAAGTAAAGGTCTTTTTGTATCATTTTTAAGTCGTTTTAGAGCAGNTTCAGGNGAAATTTTTAAATAAATCACTGTCCCCAAAGATGAAATAATAGATCTGTTTTTTTCATTTATTATAATTCCACCACCTGTTGATATAACAGAGTTGGAAATAGATTTTAATGATTTGCAAATCGTATGCTCCCANGTTCTAAAATAATCTTCAGAGATTTCAAAAAGATCAGAAANCTTTTTACCNGATTGAGATTCTATTTGATTATCTGTATCCACCCATTTCATATTTAATTTTTTAGATAAAACACGAGCAGTTGTNNTTTTACCAGATCCCATAATTCCAACTAAAACGATATTAGTCATAACATTCCTTTTCTTTAAAATAGCTATTTTAAGGTTATCACAAAAATCATTTTTGAGCAGTGATAGATCATAACAAGTAAGGCTAGAANAAAAAANNATTAATCAATTTTAATCTGGTTTTGGATACCAAATCATTGCAGATTGAAAAAGTATTATAAGTATATGTAAGTAAGTAAAAAGTGCAGAAAATGAGCTGTTTGANGCAATTTGTATAGCAATTATAGAAACNGATATACAATAAACAAANCATAATANTTTCGGTGTTATCCTAACTGTATCACNTCTNTTAATTGCAGCTCTTAGACCTTGCGCTAAATTAAACCCATAACATGTGAATAAGACCATGCATAAATAAAGTATTTCGGTGTTTTCCATAACTATATCCAACTTAAATTACTAACGATTATTCAACCGTAACACTTTTAGCAAGGTTTCTAGGTTGATCAACATCACAATCAAGGTTTATAGAAATATAATAAGATAGTAATTGCATTGGTATAGCAGCAAGTATTGGACTTAAATCTTCATGAATCTCAGGGATGTAAATAATATCATCGGCATAATCTTTTATTTCTTCGTTTCCTTCTGTTGCAATAACAATAGTTTTACCTTTACGAGACTTAACTTCCTGTATATTACTAAACATTTTTTCATAAGTAGGGGAGTTAGGTGCAATACAAACAACAGGTAATTTTGAATCAATTAAAGCAATCGGACCGTGTTTAAGTTCTCCAGCTGGATAGCCAGTAGCATGTATATATGAAATTTCTTTTAATTTTAAAGCACCTTCGAGTGCTGATGGATAGTTCATTCCTCTACCAATAAAAATAAACTGATTACTCATATAATATTTGTCAGCTATCGCTTTAATATCATCAGCTTTTGAAAGAATTCTTTCTATAAGTTCAGGAACTTTCAGTAAAGATTGAATCATTTCTTTTTCAACTTTATTATCTATTGTCCCCGTTAATTTAGAAAAATATATAGTAAACAAATAAATTGTGGTTAACTGCGCTAAAAAGTTTTTTGTTGATGCAACCCCAACTTCTTGTCCAGAATGTGAGTAAATAACCGCATCAGATTCTCGATCAATCGAGCTGTTTTTAACATTTACAAAAGATAAAACTCTAAAAAAGTGACTTTTCGCTTCCCTAATGCCAGCTAATGTATCAGCAGTCTCTCCAGACTGAGAAATAGCCAAAATAACATCATTACCTTGAGAGATCATTTGACGATATCTAAATTCAGAAGAAATATCCACNTCNGTTAAGATATTTGCATATTTTTCAATTAGATATTTTCCTATCAAACCCGCGTGCCATGATGTTCCACATGCCTGAATTAAAAATCTAGATATATTAGAAAAATTAAAACCATTTACNTTTTTAAAGGCTATCTTTTCTTTATCACTTAGGTATTTTGTAATGATTCGCCTAATGACACTCGGTTGTTCATAAATTTCTTTAAGCATATAATGNTCATANCCATCTTTTTCTGATTTACTTGGCGACCATTCAATAGTTTGAATNTTTGGNTTTAGATTTTNACCTTTTTTATCTTTTATAACNATAGAATCACGTTTGATAATAGCAATTTGATTATCTTCTAAATAAATTAATTGTTTTGTGTGNGGTAAAAGAGCATTGACATCCGAAGAAATAAAATTCTCATTTTCACCTTTACCAATTATTAGAGGACTTCCTTTTTTTGCAACAACAATCTCATCAGGATANTTATCTGATATAACAGCAAGCGCATAGCTTCCTTCTAATTGTGNTACNGCTTTTTGAACACAATCATAAAGATTACCATTTAANTATTTTTCGATTAAGTGAACAATAACTTCAGTATCTGTTTCTGATCTAAAAATAAAGCCTTCATCAATTAAATTTTTCTTATGAAGTAAATAGTTTTCAATAATTCCATTATGCACAACGGATATGTTATTAGACTCATTATTATGTGGATGAGAGTTTATATCATTTGGAATACCATGAGTTGCCCAGCGTGTATGTCCAATACCAATGTTTGATTTTAGGGTAAGCCCAGAAATAACTTTACCAAGTTCACTTATTTTACCTGATTTTTTCCAAGAGCTTAATTCGCGATCCGCTATTATAGATATNCCAGAAGAATCATAACCTCTATANCTTAGACGCTCTAAACCGACTAATAAGACAGAAGAAATATCTTTGTCTCCAATATATCCAATGATACCGCACATAAGAATGTAGTATATCATCGAAAAAATAAAAAATAAATTAATTTATTAATAACTTTTCAGTGATTGTTTCGCCACCAACCATACGATGTAATTCAGAATGTTTTTCTTTTTCATCTAAAGGTATAAATGTGGATTCTGTTTTAGAAATGTTATTAAGTTTTTTAACTAAAATATGTTGATCTGCATGCTGTGCAATTTGTGCTAAATGAGTAATNCAAAATAATTGTTTATGATTACTTAATTGTTTAAGTTTTTGTCCAATATGATTGGCTGTAATCCCACCAACTCCGGTATCAATTTCATCAAATAAAAAAATATTTTGTGGAGCTTGAGTAGAAATAACAGCATAAATAGATAATAAAATTCGAGATAATTCACCCCCCGATGCAACTTTTGAAATGTCTTTTAAAGGAGCTCCCGGATTAAGTGAAATTAAGAATGAAATTTTTGAGCAACCAAACTTATCAAATTGATTATCATTAAAGCGACTATCAATATTTAACGAAATATTACCTAAATTCAATTGACTTGCTTCGTGAATAATTTTTTTGCTTAANTCNATAGAGATTGATTGGCGTTGAAAATTTAATCTTTTTGACTTATCAATTAATGATTCTTTAATATCATTTATTTTTTTCAAGTATGTTTCTTGTTGTTTTGANTAATTCGCTAAATTATGTTTTTTAGTTTTTAAGTCAGCTAAAAGAGCTATCAAATCATTTAAAGTATTTANTTTATATTTAATTTTTTGTTTAAAAATAATATCTAATCTTTCTTCAATTTGATCAATATCTCTTGCTGATAAATCAGAAAATTCATTTAAATTAAGACTTAAATCATGATTTAACTCAGATAAAATATCATTAACTGGAGCAAGTTGTTGATGGTAATTTGAAAACGTTGATATATCACTTAATTGAGAAAGTCTTGAAATAATTTCATTAAAACTATTTTTAGCTTCATTTAATTCACGAAGTATAGCTTTTGAATTAGCCATATGTTTTGAGTTATGTTTAATTTTGTTTTTTAAAGCTTCAAGTTCTAATTCTTCATCCATTTTGAAGTTATGTTGACTGATATCATTTATCTGAAAATCTAAAAAATCTAATGATTGATCCAAATTAGTATTNTCNTTAAAGGACTTTAAATCCCGATTTAATTCTAAAAAATGNTGATAGTCTTGTTGATAAGAGTNNAGTAAATCATAATCAGCTTGCTCAAAAAAGGAGTCAATAATTTGTATTAAATAATGGTGTTTTTCTAACATTAATTGATGATGCTGNGAGATAACTACNGCAAATGAAGANGTTAATTCTTTTAAAAGCTTTAAAGTNACAGNNTTNTTATTTATACGAGTTATATTTTTATTNGAATCGACTTTTCGATATATAAAAAATTGCTNTGGNTTATCATCATCTTGATATTCAGCCAGTTGTGAAAGAATAGTCTTATTATCGAANTTAAAATATCCTTCNATTTCAAAAAAAGATTGATTTGCTTTGATGAAACTTTGATTACTTGCTTTACCAAATAAGTGTTCTATGGCGTTAAAAATAATTGATTTACCGGCTCCAGATTCACCGGTTATAACATTAAGCTTATTTTTAAAATCAATTTCACATTCAGATATAGTGATAAAGTTTTTTATTTTGAGATAGGTTAACATAACGTAATAGTATCAACTAAATTCTAGTCAAGCTAGATNAACTTCCAATATCGGCATTTTTCTCTTGTATNTATAATGTAGTNGATCCCCAGGTACAAGGTACGTAGAAATAATTTATAATGTTATANGTAGTTTCTTCAAANGGTTTACTTGTTGAAAGTATATAAAATTGATGTGTTTTTTTTGATAGTTCTGATTTAATGTACNCAAGCGTCTGAGTTGAAAAACAAGTGCCTGCAAAAAAATAAACATCTACATCTGGTAAAGAGTAATTTACGATATCTTTATTAATAAAATGTGCTTTTTTTACAAAAAATAGTTTATTTAATATATTTCCAAAGCGTATAAGTTTTTTACTAATNTCAACACCAGTNGAATCAAGTTTTAAAACCAAGCTAGTAAAAAAAATAATTTTACCTTTACCTGAACCTAAATCAAGGAAAGATCTTAAATGTTTTTTAGGAATTTCGTTAAGTGCTTTGTTTATTCCCCAATAACTAACCTCTCCATAAGTATATTCAACCGGTTGATGTGCGGTTCTATACCAAGTTAAAACATTAGGAATGATGACTAACACATCGCTTAAAAAGAATAGACAATCAATAATAAACAACCTAATTGATATAAAATAATATCTTATATTTAATGTTGTAATAAAAATAGAAATAAAACTTTGTTGGAAGGCTTCAAGAAGCATTTAGATTTTTTCTTCGTAAACTTTACATTTATCTTTTCTTAAATCAATTAAAATGGACCGTAATCTTTTTTTNAAATCATTACGTAATAAATCATTATGTTCNTTTCCATTAAAATAGATTTTATTACTTTGGAAATAAAGTAAGACATTCGTNTGATCATCATTTTTAATTTCAAGTAACTCAATTTTATCTCTATCTAAGCGTAAAACATACCATAAAGGAAGCGAGTCTTTTAAATAGTGATTAGAAAATATGATACTTGATACATCAAAATGCATCATTTCTCTTAGCGTAATAATAAAATTAAAATCAAGCTTTTCCATGTCTTCAGATTTTACAACTGTAGTTAAATTTGCAGACTGAGAATCTAATTTATCCAATACAAACATGTCGAACATGTTGATAATATATCACGATAAATTAAAAAGGAAAATTATAGTTTATTCATGATATCAAAAATTAATTTTTGATATTTTTTACTTTGTTTAATCTCGCTTAAAGATCCTTTCATTGGTGATGACATATAACGACTAATTGTAAGTTCTAATGAATCTTGATCCATTAACTGATCATTGAAATGAGACATAAAGTCATTATCAGCATCACTACTTTCATAAAATTTTCTTTTTTTATGTTTATCATTTAATGGCAATGATGATTCTACAGGTCCAGTCATAAATCCTCCTANTTANATNTACCCATAAATTAGAAAAATTAAACAAATCTACAATGACGAAAAAAAATAGAGTAATATAATCTTATGTCTCAAAATATAAATGATGTTATAAACCTAGTTAAAAACAAAAAAGATAGNTATATANATGAGTTATTTGATTTNTTAACTTATGAAAGTGTTAGTACNGACTCTAGTAAAAGTAATGATGTTGAAAAATGCGCAACTTTTTTATTAAATCATTTAAAAAAAATAGGCGCAAATAAAGTTAAACTAATAAAAACGAAAAAACATCCTATCGTTTACGGGGAGTTTTTTAGCAATAAACAAAAACCAACTCTTTTAATATATGGGCATTACGATGTCCAACCTGAAGACCCCATTGAGTTATGGAAATCTCCACCATTCAAGCCTGAGGTACGTGACGGCTTTATTTATGCGCGAGGCGTTGCTGATGATAAAGGCCAAGTATTTTGTCATTTGAAAGCAATTGAATCATGGCTAACTTCAGTAGGGGAACTTCCTGTAAATATTAAATTAATTATTGAAGGTGAAGAAGAAATTGGTAGTCCAAATTTAGAAGAATGCTTAAAGAAACATAAAGATCTTTTTGATGCGGATGTTGTTGTAATTTCTGATTCACCAATGTATGGCCCAAATCAACCTGCATTAAGTTGCAGTTTAAGAGGTTTAGTATATGCTCAGGTAAATGTAATAGGTCCAAAAGCGGATTTGCATTCAGGTCAATTTGGTGGAATTATACAAAATCCAATCCAAGCATTAAGTCTAATTATTTCAAAGTTAAAANATGAAGATGATCGAGTTTTAATACCTGGTTTTTATGACGATGTTTTACCCATAACTAATGAATTAAAACAATCAATCAATAGCATAAGTGTAGATGAAAAACAGTTAGCTAAACAGTTAGAGATTCCTGATTTAGTCGGTTTAAAAGAATGTTCAATAAATGAACGAAAATGGTTTCAACCGACATTAGATTGTAATGGTATTTTTGGTGGTTTTACAGGTGAAGGAGCTAAAACAATTATTCCATCAAAAGTAAGCGCAAAAATAAGTATGCGTTTGGTCTCAAATCAAAATCCTAAAACAATAATGAAGCTATTTGAGTCATATGTAAAACGTATCAAACCAAAAGGCGTAAACGTTGAAATTGAAGAGTTTCATGGTGCTAATCCAGCAAGAATGGATACAACAAGTAGCGCTTTTGTTGCTGCAAAAAAAGCATTTGAGGATACCTACAAAAATGATGTAAAAGTAATAGGAGAGGGTGGTAGTATCCCTGTTGTTGAAAGTTTTCAGCGTATATTAGGTCTTGATACAGTCATGATGGGATTTAATTTGCCTGATGATGGGATTCACTCACCAAATGAACGATTTGGTGTGGAGAACTATTTAAAAGGAATTGAAACAGCAATTAGATATTACAAACTAGCGGAGGGTATAAATGCCGATTAAATATATTACAGAAGAAGAAATATTGAATTCAATAACGATGAAAGAGTCTTTAAAAGTTGTTGAGAAAGCTTTTGTTGAGTATAGCCTTGGAAAAAGTAAAATGCCTTCAAAAGTTTATTTAGATCTTCCAGAGTTTAATGGTGATTTTAGGGCAATGCCTGCTTATGAAAGTTCACAGCAATTTGCAGGAGTGAAATGGGTTAATGTCCATGCCAACAATCCAAAAATAGGGTTGCCAACAGTAATGGGCACTATTTTATTAAATAATCCTGAAACAGCAGAGCCTTTAGCCGTTGTTGAGGGAACACGTTTAACAGCTTTAAGAACAGGTGCTGCAAGTGGTGTTGCAACAAAATACTTATCATCACCAACTTCAAAAACATTGGCACTTGTAGGATCCGGGATACAGTCATTTTATCAAGCAGAAGCTACATTATTAATAAGAGATATCAAAACAATAAAGCTTTTTGATATAAGAAAAGAATCGATGTTAGATCTTTCAGCTAAAATTGAAGCGTCTTACAACGTAGACATTATAATGTCTAATTCCATCGAGGATTGTGTGAATAATGCAGATATTGTAATTACAACAACGCCTTCAAAAAGACCTATTTTGAGAAAAGAGTGGCTTAAAAATAATGTTCACATTAACGCAATGGGAGCAGATGCAAAAGGCAAGCGCGAGTGTGATGATCAAATCATCCTAAGTTCACAGCTAGTGATAGATGATTTTGAACAAGCAAGCCATTCAGGAGAAATTAATGTGCCCTTGAGTAATAAACTCATTACAAAAAAAGATATAAAGTCAACTTTAGGTGAAATAATTATGGGAAAAACCATAATAAACCCAGAAAAATTAACTTTATTTGATTCAACAGGTCTTGCAATTCAGGATATTGCATTAGCGGGATTTGTTTATAAAAAAATGACAAGATAAGTTAATTAAACAANAGANTNTTNAANTNNANTTNAATCTTTTTTTATAAAACCTCTCCTGAGTTGGAGAGGTTTTTTATTGAATAATTACTTTAGTTTTTGACGAATAGTTTCGATAATATCTGGATTAGCTAACGTGGTTGTATCACCAACTGGGTTTCCTTGAGCTAAAGATCTTAAAGCTCGTCTAATAATCTTTCCACTTCTTGTTTTTGGTAAATCAGGCGTGAAAACGATATGTTTTGGTTTGGCAATTGCACCTATCATTTTTGAGACATGTTGAGTTAATTCTTCATTAAGCATTTCAGTTTCCGATATATGACCCTTTAAAATAACAAATGCTACAATAGCTTCACCTTTTATATCATCAGGAATACCAATTACCGCAGATTCAGCAACAGCTTTATGATCAACAAGTGCACTTTCAACCTCCATTGTTCCTATACGGTGTCCAGCAACATTCAAAACATCATCAACACGACCAATTACTTTTATAAAGCCATCGTCATCAATACTTGCTCCATCACCAGCAAAATAAGTTTCAAATTTAGACCAATATGTGTCGTTATAACGTTGCTCATCTCCCCATACGCCACGTAACATCGATGGCCAAGGTTCAGTAAGTGAAAGTAAACCGCCACCGTGTTGTACTTTTTTACCTTCTGGACTTAAAATTGAAGCTGAAATTCCAGGTAAAGGGGTTCCTGCTGTTCCAGGCTTCATATTTTTTAAACCAGGTAACCCTGCAATCATAATTCCACCAGTCTCAGTTTGCCACCAAGTATCCACTATAGGACACTTATTTTTACCAATATGTTCGTAATACCACATCCAAGCTTCTGGGTTTATAGGTTCGCCAACTGTACCTAACAGNCGCAGTGATTTAAGNGAGTAGGGGGCTAAAATATCAGTTCCCCATTTCATAAAAGCACGAATTGCCGTAGGTGCTGTATAAAGAATACTTACATTATGTTTATCAATTAATTCCCAAAAGCGACCTTGATGAGGGTAATCGGGAACACCTTCGTAAATTAATATTGTAGCGGCATTTGATAANGGNCCATAAATCATATAAGTATGCCCAGTAATCCAGCCAACATCTGCTGTACACCAATAAATATCATTATCTTTTAAATCGAAAACAGCTTTTGTTGAATATTTNGCATGTGTTAAATAGCCACCTGTTGTATGAATAATNCCTTTAGGNTTACCTGTAGTTCCAGAGGTATATAATATAAANAATTTATCTTCACTATCCATTTCCTCTGGCTCTTGATTAACATTGGTGATGTTTGTAAGTGAATGGTAATCGACATCTCTTTCATGCTTTTGTTCTTTTAGTTCTTTTATATAATTTAAAACCAAGACATTTTTAACGGGATGGTCCCAGCCATTTAAGGATTCATCTACTGTGTTTTTCAAAGGAATAACTTTTCCTCTTCTATAACCTCCATTTGCGGTGATAACTAATTTAGATTGAGAATCGTCAATTCGATCTTTTAGAGATTGGGCACTAAAACCACCAAATACAACCGAATGAATCGCTCCAATTCGAGCACATGCCAAGACTGAAACAACAATTTCAGGAACCATAGGCATATATATTGTGACTCGATCACCTTTTTCGATGTTCAATTCATGTTTAAGTTGATAAGCAAGCGTATTAACTTTTTGATGTAAATCTTTGTATGTAAGTGAAATAGTGTCACCATTTTCACTTTCCCAGATAAGTGCAGTTTTTGTAGCTTTTTCTGAAGAAAGATGTACATCTAAACAATTATAAGAAGCATTAAGTTTGCCCCCTACAAACCATTTTGCATATGGTTTTTGCCAGTCTAACGTTTTTGTCCAAGGTTTGAACCAATGTAGCTTATGTGCTTGTTCTTCCCAAAATAAAAGTCTATTGTTGCTTGAGCTATTATAGATTGAAGGATCATTATATTCAGAATTGTTCATAAACTCTGTAGATGGTTTTATGACATTAGTATTTTCTAATAAGATATCAATTGACATAATAACTCCTTTTTATTTATAAGTTTGAAATTCTTTGTTTGTAAGTTTTTTAAAATAATCACTACTCATTTTACTAACTTTTGGATAAAGCAATAATAGTGCGATTAAATTAGGTATAACTAAAAGACCTACTGAAGCATCTGTAAAATTAATAACATCAGTGGAATTTTGAGTAGCTCCTAGATAAATAAAACCTACAAAGATAATTTTATAAATAAAACTGGCTCTATCCCCAAATAAAAAGTAAATTCCAGTTGAACCATAATAACTCCATGTAATTAATGTCGAAAAGGCGAAGAATAAAACAGATATTGAAATAAAAAATGATCCAAAACCTTCAAAATATTTATCAAAAGATAGTGTTGTTANATCAATACCNGTAAATTCTTTTACTGGTTCAATATTATCAAAATACCANTCTACAGATTCGCCTACTGGATAAAATTCGATAAAAAAGGTGTTNACATTTTTAATTAACTGGTCAACTTGATCTTTAGGTATTTCATTTATATCAGACAAATTATCATTTTTATATTTAGTTAAATCAATAATTGCNCTATCCCATTTTCCGGCAGTNGTATTATTAATAACTTTAATTTCTTCTGATAATTCAGCTNCATATCCAGTAGAATGAATGCTTGTAATAATACTATCTTGATAATCATAAACATTAAATTTCATATCACCAATTTGTTTAAAGTAGGAGAGTCTTATCAGGTTTTCTGGAGCTTCAACTTTAATTTTAAAAGGCTTNTGTCTATTTGTGTAGTTGATGTAGGTAAGAGCTCTAAAATTAGTAAAAATACGTAACGCATCTTTATTATCTGGAATTTTATCAGAGCTNATATTCCAATTNTCATTAAACTCCATATTTTCTCCAACTTCACTAAANTTATATTTGATATCAGAAATATTTTGNTATTTATGAAACCCATAACTACCNGTGAGTATGATGACAAGCGCTGTAGCAGTACAAACAATAATTGTATCGATGAATGGACCTAAAGAGGCAACAATACCTTCTCTAATTGGGTAGTCCGTTTTTACAGCAGAATGTGCGATAGCAGCAGACCCAAGACCAGCCTCATTTGAAAANATNCCTCGTCTTACNCCCATNATAATTACACCAAAAAGTCCACCAGCNGCAGCAGAACCAGTAAACGCATCCGTTACAATTGTATATAATGCNGCNGGTATCATTTGATAATTCATAACACAAATAACAATNGCNCCAAATATATACGTAACACACATTAANGGAACTATCTTAGATGCAACATTACCAATTCGTTTTATTCCTCCAATAATAACAACACCAGCAAGAATTATTATTGCAATACCTGTAATCCAATGATCAAGTCCAAAATTTGTCTTTAATGTTAGCGCNGCTTGATTAACTTGAAATAAACATCCTGCTCCTAGAGCAGCAATAGCTATTAGCGCTGCNTAGAAATAAGATAAGGGTTGAAATGCTTTTGGAAGTCCTTTTTTTATGTAATACATTGGCCCACCATGAACAACACCATTTTTATCAATTTTTCGGTAATGCGTTCCTAAAGTACATTCAATAAACTTNGTAGACATTCCCAATATTCCAACAATCCACATCCAAAAAACAGCTCCAGGCCCACCCATCGATATAGCAATTGCAACACCAGCAATATTTCCTAATCCAATCGTACCTGACAAAGCTGCAGAAAGAGCTTGAAAATGACTTATTTCACCCTTTTCATTTGGATTATCATATTTGCCTAAAACAAGNTGNATTGCATGAGAAAACCCTTTGAATTGAATGAATTTAAAAAGAATTGAAAATGCAATACCTGCAGATAAACATAATATTGTGACTGGCCAATTCCAAACAAANCCCACAAAACTGCCTAAGAAATTACTCATAATGACTTCCTTTATTTTTAGATATNTAGTTTATTATTATAAAAATAATAATTTAATAATACAAAGAAAATAANTATCTGCNTAATTTCTACTTATTATTGATTTAANTAAAANNTAAATGATATATTTCAAATTATGAGTAAAAATNTAAAATTGCTAATTATTTCAGGGCCTTCTGGTGTAGGCAAAGGAACAGTAATAAATAAATTATTGGAAGATCTTAACTCAATACAATTAGCTGTNTCAGCAACAACACGTAAGCAAAGAATAAATGAAAAAGANAATTTTGATTATTACTTTTATTCAAAGAAAAAGTTTAATGAATTAATTGACGAAGGTGCTTTTTTAGAACATTGTAATGTTCATGGTAATAAATATGGAACGTTACGGNCNGAANTAACAAAAATTAANAACAATAATAAAATTTGTTTATTAGAAATTGANACTCAAGGTGCAAAAAAAATNAAGAAAAATTTAGCCGANACAAAAATGATTTTCTTAAAACCNCCATCANTAAACTCTTTAAAAGAAAGACTCCATAAAAGAGGCACAGATTCNTCAAATAATATNGAACATAGANTAAAAAATGCTGAGGANGAAATTAACGAAATTTCACACTATGATTTTGTTATTATAAATGATAATATAGGCGATACTGTAAAAAAAATAAGAGATTTTATNGATAAAACTTTTATGATGAGGTGTTAAATGGAAAGTAAAGATCTAGCAAAAAAAATAAAAGAAGCCAACTATCCAGTTATAGATATTTCTGATTTAACTGAATTNTTTCCAAATAGATTTATGCTNACAGCTGCAGTTTCTAAACGAGCNAGACAAATTGCAGANGGTGCAAANCCTACTGTAGATTTTTATCCAGATGAACCCTATGATCCTATNGCNATAGCTTTAAAAGAATTNTTNCTTGAAAATATCAAAGTTGGNTTAAAAGAAAGCGTGGANAATGAACTTGAAATGATTGAAGAGATGGATATTAGTTTAAATATNGANCTTGAAGAGTCAGAAAAAAAAGATACTAAAAAAACAGATAAAGATAAAAAGTCAAAATCATTATCAACNCTTTAAATGAAAACCATTTTACTTGGTATAAGNGGAAGTATAGCTGCTTATAAAACNCCTGAGTTAATTCGTTTATTAAATAAAAAAGGCTACANAGTTATTCCTGTTCTTACAAATGCTGCTTCAAANTTTGTATCTAAACTNGTTTTAGAAAATTTNAGTGGNGAAAAGTGCTTTACTGAAGANGATATGATTACATCNGATAGTTTNCATTTAAGTTTAGCAAAGCTTGCCGANTATTATGTNATAGCACCAACATCTGCAAATACATTAGCAAAATGTTTGCATGGGGTTGCTGATACCTTAGTTACNAATCTTTTCTTAACGTTTCAAGGACCTGTTCTAATGGCACCTGCAATGCACACNGAAATGTATGATCATCCAAGNACACAAAATAATTTAAAAAAAATAAAAAAATTATCAAAANTNGTTGGTCCNAGCNTAGGTGAACTTGCTTGTAACGATTATGGCATGGGCAGAATGGTGCANCCTACTTGTATTTCAGATGCTGTTGATTTTTTGCATTTNCCTAATTTAAATCTTGAAGGTAAAAAAATTGTTATTACGTTAGGTGGGACAGAAGAATCAATTGATAAAGTAAGANTGATTAAAAATAAATCAACAGGTAAGTTAGGTAAAGCTATAGCNATGTTGTCGCAGCTATGCGGAGCNCAAACGACGTTAATATCAACTGTCCCAATTGAAGATTNTGGATACTTTTCAGTTATTTACGTNGAATCTTCATCTNAAATGAAAGAGACTTTAGAAAAAAACTTTNATAAAAATGATGTTTTGATAATGGCTGCTGCTGTATCAGATTTTAAAGTAAATCATGCTNNTGAAAAACTTAAAAGAGAAAAAACAAAACAATTAAATCTTGTTTCAACAGATGATATTTTAAAGTCGNTATCAGCNAAAAAAGANAAACAAAAAATTATTGGGTTCTGTCTTGCAGAAAAAAANGAATTGGCTAAAATTGGAGTTGAAAAATGCTCTANTAAAAAATGTGATTATGTAATTGCAAANCCTCTANATTCNTTTGGTAAAGAAANNCGCGATATTTTGATTTGTAATANNGAGAAAGTATTAAAAAGTCATGAAGATATTTCAATTTCAGAAACAGCATTTAAAATTTTAGAATTAGTTCAATAATTAATCGTATAAATCAATCTGATTAATTAAGTTAGTCCAAAATGTATTGATTTTTCTAAATAAATGAGCNATCTTCTTGGCTATTTTAGGGTAGTCCTCTGGTTTTAAAAATAATATTACNCAAATTAAAACAAAAAGTGTTTCATATAGTCCAAGTCCAAACATTATTGATCTCCCACTTTAAATANTTGAGCAAGTGATAAAGANATAAAAAATAAAAAACATAAAGGAATAGCCACCATCAGTTGNGTCAAAATATCAGGAGGCGTTAAAAATGCTGAAAAAATAAAGATAAGAATAATGATGATTCGTGTNCTTTTCCATAAAAAAGATCTNCTAATAATATTGAAAGCTAAAAGCGACCACAATAANATNGGNGTNTGAAANATTAANATAAGATAAATGAGTAAATTGAAAACAAAAAATATATTTTTAGAGTAATCTAGTAAGATACCTACGCTAGAAGGTAAAAATTGCTGNCTAACNAAAAAATTTAGTGAAATTGGAATAAGTAAAAANTAGCTATAAACAAAGCCTANAACTCCTAAAAGAGTTCCAACACCTAAAGAAACAATAATAGTCTTTTTTTCATTAGACTTAAGACCCGGAAAAATAAATCTTAGAANATGATANATAACTATTGGCGAAGATAATATTAGNCCAGCTAAAAATGAAAATTGAATNTTTACAGTTACTCCCTCAATGACNGAGTAAATAAANAATTGATTATTTATTGANTTAGAAACATTTTTAAATGGCGCTGAAAGAAAAAGATAAATGTAATCATAAAAAAAATATGTAGCTATTGAAATAAATATNAAACAAATAACCGATATAGTTACACGTTTTCTTAATTCTTTAAAATGAGACAGTAAACTATCATGAGTCATATTAATTTAAGTTTATAAAAGTTGAAGGAAAATCTAANTTATTTAGTCCATTATCAAGAATTGAGGCTTTCGGTGNTTTTTTTTGAGGCGCATTCTTATTNAAAAACTTAAGGATNTGTAATTTTTTACCATTTTTTTCAAGATTTAATTGGATTTTCTTAAAATTATTAATTGAATTAGCATTTTTNAAATCTTCATCCTTTTCGTTGTGGAAGATGTAACTTGATGCAGATTTCGTAGATGAAATAATGGAAATATTTTGAAGATCTACATTTCTATCACCTTTATGAGCAAANATAGGCTCTAGTTGTGAATTAATATCGATACTTTTACTTATTGATGAGATATTATTATTAATATCTTTCAGAGAAGAATTAATNTTAGTAATTTTATTTTTTTCTTCATTTATTTTTATTTTAAAGTCAGATTTTAATCGATCCAAAATNTTTTGATANAGAANACTNGCAANAAATAAACCTATACCAAAATAAAATACNTTTGAANTAGTGTCTAANCCNAAATCAAANANATAATTACCTNTAAAAAANATAAGNGTAATAAAGATTAATTTTTCAGGAAGAGTCTTTTTTNAATAATATTTNAAAANCATCTTTAAGTATTTGTTCATGTAATAATTATCCTTTTTTTTGTNTTAAAATTCAAGATCTTTGAATANTTAANTNTANACTTATTTAAAGNGTTATTTNGTANACAAGATCCTCAAGTTTATCTTTTTTNATNTTTAANTTTGTNACAAATTTCAAATGNCTTCTACTTTTTCTGTANTCAGGCTCTTTAGATGGATGAGCAAGATATTTATGAAATAANTTTAAATCAAAATNATACAATAATGTNCCATGAAAAAGGATTGANTGTCTTTTCCTNCGTTGNGCATTNCCNGAAAATTTAAGGTTTTTAATGCATAAATCTGTNTGTCCNTTAATNTCAATNTTTTTNATAGNTTGATCAAGNACANTCTTAANTCTTTCCATAATAAATAAATTGCTATCNGTTATTGTTTTAAGTCGTTTGTGTGCAGCTATTGGAATAAANAGTGTATAGCTTAAACAGCCNGGNCCGAGTAATACTGTACCCCCNCCACTAGATCGTTTAATAATATNAATATTATNTTTTTGAACTAAATCNAAATNAAGTTCNTTNTCTGCTTGATTACTTCTTCCTAAAACAATAGAGTAGTTNNNTAATTCCCATAGNCGTAAATAAAGATTNTCTGGGTTTTGATCAAATGTTGTGTGAAATGTGTCGTCAAANCTTAAATTNTCATGAATATTTTCAAAGCTTTTATTTATTGTTTTAAATAATTTCATATCAAATCCTTGCAAGTGCAATTAATTAAATTTAGAATATATATTTAAAAGGAAAAATAAATGATTATCAAGAAAAAAAATGAAAATGAATTATTGCTAACNACNNTATTGACTCAATTTAACGATTTAGTTGAAAAAGGCTATGAAATTGACGCTGCTGATTTTGTTAGTGAATGTACAAAACTNATAAAGAAACATGGCTATAAAGTTGATGGTGCTACTAATACACATTATATAAATTCAATTGATGTTGAAAATGAACCCGAATATCCTGGNGACATTCCTATTGANTCAAAAATNCAAGATATTATNCGTTGGAATGCGATGGCTATGGTTGTTAAAGCAAATAGAGAAAACGATGGCNTAGGTGGNCATATTTCGTCTTATGCATCCATTTCTACATTATACGAAGTTGGATTTAATCATGTCTTTAGAGGTAATAANGATAAATTTGAAGGCGATCAAATCTTTTTTCAAGGACATTGTTCTCCTGGAAATTATTCTAGAGCATATTTGGAAGGGCGAATAAGTGCCAGCCTNTTACATAATTTTAGACAAGAACTTTCAAAAGATGGNGGTTTATCTTCTTATCCTCATCCTTATCTAATGCCTAAGTTTTGGCANTTTCCTACAGTTTCTATGGGTTTAGGTCCACTCCTATCAATCTACCAAGCAAGACTTAACAGATATTTAATNGCAAGAGGAATTATTTCTCCTGAAAATGAGCCAAGAGTGTANTGTTTTATTGGAGATGGAGAAACAGATGAACCTGAAACGCTAGGGGCTATTAAACTTGCAGCANGAGAAAATTTAGATAACCTTACATTNATNGTTGATTGTAATTTGCAACGTTTAGATGGTCCTGTTTGTGGTAATTCAAAAATTATTCAAGAATTAGAAGCTGTTTTTAAGGGTGCTGGATGGAANGTAGTNAAAGTCATCTGGGGATCTGGTTGGGACGAATTNCTTCGATCTGAGNATAGAGATTTACTTATTAAACGAATGCAAGAAGCTGTTGATGGCGATTATCAAAAATATGTAGTTNAGCCTGGAAGNTANTTTAGAAAACATTTTTTTGGACGATATCCNGANTTATTAAAAATTGTAAATCATTTAACTGATAAACAACTNAAAGAATTNTTAAGAGGCGGNCATGATCCAAAAAAAGTGTATGCGGCATATAGATCTGCTATTGAGACAAAAAATGTTCCNACGGTTATTTTAGCCAAAACTGTTAAGGGATACGGTTTAGGTGAAGCTGGTGAAGGAAAAAATATTTCTCATCAACAAAAAAAATTAAATGAAAAAGAATTAAGAGAGTTTAGAGAAAAATTAAACATACCAATCAGTGATGAAGATGTAGTCGAAACCCCATTTTATCGTCCAAGTGAAAAATCTAAAGAGATGAAGTATTTAAAAAACCAACGAAAAAAGCTTGGCGGTTATTTGCCAGAAAGAAAAGTTGCTCAAACAACTTTAAAAACACCTGATTTAGATTTTTTNAGTGATTTACTTAAAGGTACNAAAAGTGAAATCTCNACNACNATGGGATTTGTTAGAGTATTAAGTAAAATTATGAGAGACAAAGAGATCGGTAAGATCGTTGTTCCNATNATTCCTGATGAAGCACGAACNTTTGGTATGGANTCATTTTTNACACAATATGGAATCTATTCTCGCTGGGGCCAACTTTACGAACCTGTCGATTTTGAAACAATAATTTATTACCGTGAGTCTAAAGATGGTCAAATTTTAGAAGAAGGTATNAATGANGCNGGNGCNATGTCGTCTTTTATTTCATCNGGNACATCATATTCAACCCATGGGAAATATACAATTCCATTTTATGTCTATTATTCTATGTTTGGTTTTCAACGAATTGGAGATTTAATGTGGTTAGCNGCNGATATGCAANCNAAAGGNTTTTTATTNGGNGGAACAGCAGGAAGAACAACNCTNAATGGNGAAGGNTTACANCATCAAGATGGTCATAGTCATTTAATAGCAAANACAATACCTAACCTTTTNACATATGATCCCGCTTTTTTATATGAAATTGCGGTAATTATTCAGCATGGCATGAAAGAAATGTATGAGAAAAATAAAAATGTNTTTTATTATTTAACAATTGGTAATGAAAATTATTANCAGCCTGAAATGCCAAAAGGTGTAGAAGAAGGAATTATCAAAGGGTTATANAAATTTAAAGAAGATAAAACTAAAACTAAATTAAANGGGCATATTTTTGCAAGTTCTGGAATNATAAACCACGCTTTAAAAGCGCAAGAAATGCTTAAAAANGANTTTNATGTNTCTGTNGATATTTGGTCNGTTACAAACTACAAACAACTAAGAACAGATGCTTTGAACTGTGAACGTTGGAATTTGCTTAATCCAACAAAACGCGCCAAAAAATCATATTTAGAGAAAACACTTGCTAAAGAAAAAGGTGTTTTCGTTGCCGTTTCTGATTATATGAAACTTGTTCCTGATCAAATTTATAANTGGGTTCCTGGNGGCTTGTTTACATTAGGAACTGACGGTTTTGGAAGAAGTGATACAAGAGAAAACTTAAGAGACTTTTTTGAAATTGATGAGAAATATATTGTTTTAGCTGTATTATATCAANTGTTTAAACAGAAAAAAGTTACAAAAGACTTTTTAGATGCTGCAATAAAAAAATTAAAAATTAATACTAAAAAAAGTTTTCCAATATTGGTTTAAAATATTTGGTAAGGAGTAAAACATGGAAATAAAAATTCCAAATTTAGGTGACGGAATAGATTCAGCAACAGTAATATCAATTTTGGTAAAACCGGGAGAAAGTGTTTCAAAAGATCAAACATTATTAGAGCTTGAAACAGATAAGGCCGTTGCGCCTGTTCCTGCTCCAGCAGATGGGCAAATTGAAAAAATTGTAATTAATGAAGGTGATATTTTAAAAACAGGTTCTTTAGTAGGTAATTACAGTGGAGATAATTCAACAGAAATAAAATCTAGCGAATCACCACAGGCCGTCAACCCTCAACAGGTGACAGCGCCAGTTCAACCCATACAACCAATTCCTGTTCAACAGCCATCAGTCGCACCAATAACACAAGTAGCTCCAGTGGGAATTTCTGGAATTATACCTCCTTGTTCTCCTAGTCTTAAAAAATTAGCGCATCGAATAGGGTTAGATTTATCAAGAATTANTCCTACAGGNAAGGGAGGACGCTTAACAGATCAAGATGTTTTTAATTATATTCAATATTTACAGACATTAGCTCTAAANCCACAACAAAATACAGCTGCTGAAGTCGTAGAAACGAAACCAGTTAGAAAACCATTACCAGATTTTTCAAAATTTGGACCTATTGAAATTAAGAAACTGTCATCATTACGCCAAAAAATTTCTGAGAAAATGGAAGAGTGCTGGACAACAATTCCTCATGTAACTCAGCAACAAAGTGTTAATATTACTGAANTAATGNCATTGCGTAAAAAATATAATCCTAAGTATAAAAAGAAAAATACTAAGATTACATTGACTGTTTTTGCAATTAAAGCTGTTCAAAAGGCATTAGAAGAATTTCCACAATTTAATNCCAGTTATGATCAAGAAAAAAACGAATTAATTCAAAAGAATTATTATCATATTGGGATAGCTGTTGATACAGACTCTGGTTTAATTGTTCCTGTAATTAAAGATGTTGATAAAAAATCTATTTTAGAGTTATGCCAAGATTTAGATGTAGTTGCAGAAAAAGCACGAAATAGAACATTAAGTATGGAAGATTTATCAGGAAGTACGTTTACTATTTCTAATTTAGGTGGTTTAGGTGTAGGTGCATTTACACCAATCGTTAACGCTCCCGAAGTTGCAATTTTAGGTATTAGCGCAGGTGAATGGGTGCCAACGTTCAACGAAAAAGGTGATCTTGATAAAAAATTAGCTATGCCAATATGTTTGTCTTATGANCATCGTGTTATAGATGGGGCTGATGGTGCTAGATTTATAAGTAAAGTTCAATCCGAGTTTGAACAATTCAGTGAAGATTTGCTAAAGGAGATATAAAATGAATTACCTTGAAAAACAAGTTGTCGTTATTGGTGCAGGTCCTGGTGGATATGCAGCAGCTTTTTATGCTGCAAGTCATGGAAAAGATGTTTTATTAATCGATAAAAATTCGAGTTTAGGTGGCGTTTGTTTAAATGAAGGTTGTATCCCATCTAAAGCTTTAATACACGCAACAGAATTAATTAAAGAAGCAAATCATGCAGAGTCATTTGGAATATCGTTTGGCAAACCTAAGATTGATTTAGATAAATTAAGAAACTGGAAAAACTCCATTATTTCCAAACTTAACGGCGGAATAAAAATGCTTGCTGATAAAAAAAATGTAACAGTATTAAATGGTAGAGCTATTTTTGAAGATGAAAAGACAATTCGTGTTGAAACAGAATCAGGTCAACAATTTGTAAAATTTGAAGATTGTATAATAGCTGTAGGATCAAAGCCAGCATTACCTGCCGCATTTGATCTTGGTAATAAACGAATTATGACATCAAAAGAAGCTTTAGATATTGAAGAGATCCCTGAAACAATGTTAGTTGTTGGCGGTGGTTATATAGGTTTGGAGTTAGGGTCNGTATATAGTGCTTTAGGATCTAAAATTACAGTGATTGAAGCCTTTTCAAATATGTTAGCAGGAGCTGATCCAGATTTAGTTAGGCCTGTGTCTAAACTAGCTAAAGAAAGATTTAAAGAGATATTGACTGATACTAAAGTTTCAAAAATGGCCACTAAAGGTAAAAAAATTGCTGTATCTTATGAAAATAGCAATGGAAAAAAAGAAGAATTGTTTGATCGAGTATTAGTTTCAGTTGGAAGAGTCCCAAACTCTGATGATTTAGGGTTGTCTAATGCAGGTATTGAAGTAGACGATAAAAAGTTTATAAAAGTAAATGATAAGCTCGAAACAAACATTAAAAATATTTATGCTATTGGTGACATTGCTGGAGGAATNCTTCTTGCNCANAAAGCATCAATGGAAGCAAAAAAAGCTGTTGAATCAATTTGTGGGGATAATGTCAGCACAAATGGTGTTCATATTCCTGCGGTTGTATTNACTGATCCAGAAGTAGCATGGTGTGGNTTAACTGAAACTGAAGCNAAAGAAAAAGGTCANAAGGTAAATGTATCTAANTTTTCTTGGTCAGCCTCTGGAAGGGCTCTTTCNCTAGATAGAACAGATGGATTAACTAAATTAATATTAGAGCCTGAAACAGATAAGGTTTTAGGCGTTGGAATAGTAGGTCCAGGCGCATCAGAATTAATTGCCGAAGGGTGNCTTGCTGTAGAAATGGAAGCAACTGCAGAAGATTTATCTTTAGTTGTGCATCCNCATCCTACATTATCTGAAACGTTGTTAGAAAGTGCTGAAGTTTTTTATGGCCATTCAGCTCATGCATTTAATCCCTCAAAAGAAGGTAAAGCTAACCCAGTTAAAGTATAATTTAGTCTAAAAACCTTTCATAATAAGCTCAATTAAAGTATAATTTATACACTATGAGTATGAAAGAATTTGAAAATATTGCAAATAAAGAATATGAATTTGGTTTTAAAACAGATATTAAATCAAATGTTTTAAAAAAAGGTTTGAATGAAGATGTTATTAGACAGATTTCAAAAAAGAATAATGAACCCGATTTTATNCTTGAATTTAGATTAAAAGCGTTTAAAAAATGGCTTGAAATGGATGAGCCTGATTGGTCTTATGTTGATTATCCTAAAATCAATTATCAAGATATAAGTTATTATGCCGAACCAGAAAAGCCAAAAGAAAAATTAAATAGTATGGATGATGTTGATCCTGAGCTTAAAAAAACATTTGAAAAATTAGGTATTCCATTGGTTGAACAAAAAAGATTAGCAAATGTTGCTGTTGATGCAATTTTTGATAGTGTTTCNGTTGCAACCACATATAAGAAAAAACTCTTAGANCANGGNGTTGTTTTTTGTCCATTATCAGAAGCTGTAAGAGATTATCCAGATTTAGTAAAAAAATATTTAGGCACAGTAATTCCTTTCACAGATAATTACTTTGCTGCATTAAATTCGGCTGTTTTTACTGAAGGTTCATTTGTATATGTTCCCAAAGATACAGTTTGTCCAATGGAGTTATCAACGTATTTTCGAATTAACACTGAAAATACAGGTCAATTTGAAAGAACNTTAATTGTTTGNGAAGATAATAGNTCTGTTAGTTACCTTGAAGGTTGTACTGCNCCAATGTTTGATACAAATCAACTTCATGCTGCNATNGTTGAGTTGGTNGCATTAGACAACGCTGAAATTAAATATTCAACTGTTCAAAACTGGTATGCCGGAGATCCAAAAACTGGTAAAGGTGGAATTTATAATTTTGTAACTAAAAGAGGAAAGTGTTTGGGTAAAAAATCAAAAATATCTTGGACNCAAATTGAAACAGGATCTGCTATTACTTGGAAATATCCAAGTTGTGTATTAATCGGAGATGAATCCGTTGGCGAATTTTTCTCAGTTGCTTTAACAAATCATCATCAACAAGCCGATACTGGTACTAAAATGATTCATATAGGTAAAAATACAAAAAGNACTATTGTTTCAAAAGGGATATCTGCAGGNAAATCNAAAAATACATATAGAGGCCTTGTTCAAATGAATAAATCTGCNCATAATGCAGAAAATTTCACACAATGTGACTCNATGTTAATTGGATCAAATTGTAGTGCAAANACATTTCCNTATATTGATGTNAGAAANAGTTCTTCAAATTTGGGTCATGAAGCAGCAACAGTAAAAGTATCTGAAGATCAGTTATTTTATTGTCAACAACGTGGAATTTCTTTAGANGATGCACTTTCNACAATTGTAAATGGTTTTTGTGCAGANGTTTTTAAAGAATTACCAACTGAATTCGCAGTTGAAGCAACTCAGTTATTAAGTNTNAAATTAGAAAATACAGTCGGATAGAGAGGTAAAAATGTTAAAAATTAATAACTTAAAAGCAAGNATAGAAGAAAATNAAATTTTAAATGACTTATGTTTAGAATGTAAGCCNGGTGAAATACATGCCATTATGGGGCCAAATGGTTCTGGTAAATCAACACTGTCAAAAGTAATCACAGGACACCCTGACTTTGAAGAAGCTTCTGGAAGTGTCGAACTAAATGGGAAAGAATTAATGGATCTTGATCCCGATGAGCGTGCAAATGAAGGCTTATTCCTTGCATTTCAATATCCTGTCGAAATACCTGGCGTTAATAACGCTGAGTTTTTAAGAATGGCGTACAATGCGAAATTAAAACATAACAAAATGAAAGAGATTGACCCATTTGATTTTGAATTGTTATTAAAAGAAAAATTAAATTTACTAGGAATGTCCGAAGACTTTTTAGAACGAAGTGTNAATCATGGTTTTTCTGGNGGTGAAAAAAAGAGAAATGAAATATTACANNTATTAGTTTTAAACCCTGACGTTGCTGTTTTAGATGAAACTGATTCAGGTCTTGATATTGATGCGTTAAAAGACGTTTCTGAGGCTGTTAATAAATTTCATAACAAAGACAAGATAACAATCGTTATTACACATTATCAACGTCTTTTGAACTATATTAAACCAGATTATGTACATGTGCTAATTGATGGGAAAATAGTTAAAACTGGTGATAAAAATTTAGCCTTAGATCTTGAAGATAAAGGTTACGATTGGTTAATTAAATAAGTAGAATTATGAGTGACGAAAAAACAGTTTTTTTAATTAAAAATGATGCATTAAACACAATCGAAAAAATTGAAAACTTTCAAAAACAATCTTTTTCCGAGTTTATGCTTGATGGNTTCCCTTCTAAAAGTGAAGAATGGTTATATTGGCAACCAAGTGATCTTAAAAAAGCATTTGAGAATCCTTTAATAGAAGAATCAGTTAATACAAATTTAATNAAAGATGATGCAGATATTACGTTAATCAATGGAATTAATTATAAGGCAAAGGATATAGCCGGATTAAAAGTTTACGATTTAAATCATACCATNTCTGACCAAATAAAATTAACAAGAGGGGTGGCTACCAATTCATTGTCTCTTTTAAATTCAGCTTTATGTCAGAATATTTTATTTATTGAAATAAATGAGACNATTAATGAACCTATAATTGTTGATTGNTTACAAGTATCTGATGCAAAAATTGGGGTTTTTTCACCAAGAATTTATTTAAGTATTAGTGAAAATTCAAAAGCTTCGATTTTAATTAGACACAATAGTGATATTTCAGATGACGTTGTTGTAAATGGATTTGTCGAAGTTAAAAATAGTCAAAATTCAGACTTAGAGATTATCCAACTACAAATTGATGGAAAGAATAATCGTTTATTAACAACGACTTTTGATGTTCAAGAAAATGCTACAATATCATCAGTTGTATTGACNTCAGATGGNAATATGACNCGTCATGATACNGTGGTNAATGTCCAAGGAAAACATGCAAATATTAATTTAAAAGGTCTTGGTTTATTAAGTGATGATAAACGTTATTTACATCATTTAACAATGACTCACAATGTAACCAATACATTTGGTGACCAAGTTTTTAAAAANATATTAGCTGATTCAGCGGTTTCTGAATTTTCTGGTTTAGTAAATGTTAAAGAAGGTTCACATGAAACAATATCTAATCAACTTAATCAGAATTTAATTCTATCAGATAAAGCAAGAGCCTTATCTAGACCACAATTAATTATTGATGCCGATGATGTTGAATGTTCACATGGCTGNACAATNGGNCAGTTAGATGCNGAACAAATCCATTANTTAAAAAGTAGAGGGTTTTCAGAGGATGAAGCCAGATCNATACTTATTTTTGGNTTTGCAAAAGATATAGCAGATTCGATATCAAATAATGAAATTAAACAAAGAGTAGAAAAGCATATCAGAAATAAAACTAAAACTTTTATTGAGAAAAATGTCTAAAAAAATTAAACAGTTAAGAGATGATTTTCCATTATTAAAGAAAAATAATTCAAAATCTCTCATATACTTAGATAATACAGCNACTACACAAAAGCCTAAACAGGTTATTGATGCAATGAAAGATTTTCTTGAAAATGAAAATGCAACTGTTCATNGAGGAATTTATGGTTTAAGTCAAAAAGCAACAAGCCGTTGTGACGATATTCGAATTAGTATAAAAGACTTTATTAATGCAAAGTCTGAAAATGAAATTATTTTTACAAAAGGTGCAACAGAAAGNATAAATTTAGTCGCTCATTCTTATGCTTATGATAATTTAGAAGAAGGCGATGAAGTAATAATAACTGAAATGGAACACCATGCAAATATTGTTCCATGGCAACAAGTTTGTAATGCTAAAAACGCAAATTTAATTGTTTTAAAAATTTCTAAAAAAGGTGAAATAGATTTAGAAAATTTTAAAGAAAAATGTAATAGCAAAACAAAAATAGTTGCAATAACTCATATTTCGAATGTGCTTGGAACAATTAATCCTTTAGATCAAATAATTCCATATATAAGAGCTAATACTAATGCAGTAATTTTAATTGACGGTGCGCAAGCTGTTGGCCATAAACCTATTGATTTACAAAAGATGGATTGCGATTTTTATGTGTTTTCAGCTCATAAAATGTATGGTCCTACAGGAATAGGAATTCTTTATGGTAAATATGAGTTATTAGAAAAAATGCGACCTTATCAACATGGTGGGGATATGATTGAATTAGTTTCATTTGATAAGACAACATTTGCTAAACCTCCTGCAAGATTTGAGGCTGGTACACCAGCAATTGTCGAAATAATTGGTCTTGGTGCGTCCATTGATTATCTTAAACAATTAAATCTTGATGAAATTAATAAATATGAGAAAGAACTTCTAGATTACGCTACTGAAAAACTAAGTCAGATAAAAGGGTTAACTATTATTGGACAATCAAATAATAAGGGCGCCATTATATCTTTCACATTAGAAGGGATTCATCCTCATGATATTGGTCAATTTCTTGATGAAGAAGGAATTGCTGTAAGAGTAGGGCATCACTGTGCACAACCTTTAATGAAAATTTATAATGTTCCCGCAACAGTAAGAGCATCTTTTAGTTTTTATAATAATAAAGATGAAATTGATGCCTTAGTAGAAAGTGTAAAAAAATTGAAAGGATTTTTCGAATGAGTAGATTAAGACAGTTATATGAACAAATGATATTAGATCACAACAAAAACCCTAGAAATTTCAAGCATGTTGAACCTTGTACCCATTATTCACACGGCCATAATCCCTTATGCGGTGATGATTACAAGGTGATGATTATCGTAAAAAATGATATTATAGAAGATATAGGGTTCATTGGTGACGGTTGTGCGATATCAAAGGCAAGTGGATCAATGATGACAGAAAAGCTAATTGGATTGCCAATAGATGATGTAAAAGTTATTAAAAATCAATTCCTAGAGTTGATAACAAGTAATGAAGAATTTACAGCTGATATAGGAAAACTAAAGGTTTTCGAAGGAATAAAACAGTATCCAGTTAGAGTAAAATGCGCAGCTCTAACATGGAGAGCTTTAGAAGATGCGCTAGAAAATACAACAAAAGAAAATAAAATAACAACTGAATAGGAGGTTTAAAATGACTAAAAATAAAGAAATTAAATTAACGGCAATGCCAACTCCAAATCCTAATACAATTAAATTTTTAGTTGATAAAACTTTTTTTGAAAGAGGAAGTATTGACTTTCCAGACTATGAGAGAGCCAAAAAATCACCATTACCTGAAGCAATTTTTAAGGTATCAGGTATTGATGGTGTAATGATTGGAACAAACTTTATTTCAATTACAAAAGAAGACTCTGCTGGCTGGGACACTGTATTAGAACCATCAAGTGAAATAATCAAAGATATGGTAAATGCCGAAAGTAAGCTGTTTGATGAAGATTTAATTCAAAAGTCCATAGAGACAAATGAAGATGAAAGCGAGTCTATTAAAAAAATTAAACAAATACTCGATAATGAAATTCGTCCTGCAATTGGTATGGATGGTGGTGATTGCGAATTTGTTGGGTATGAGTCAGGAATTTTAACCTTAAGACTTCAAGGTGCGTGCAGTAATTGTCCTTCTTCTATTATGACTTTAAAAATGGGTATTGAAAGTCGATTAAGAGAAGAAGTTCCCGATTTAAAAGAAGTAATTCAATTATAAATAGTGCAATAAAAAACCGGATTAGAAGAAAGTAAGGGGGGAACTTTACAAGCTAATCCGGTTCTGTAGAAACACTATTTTGTATCTCTATTTAATTATCGTAATAAAAAGTAAAAATATTTCATTCCATAAAAAAAACCGGATTAGAAGAAAGTAAGGGGGAAACTTAACAAGCTAATCCGGTTCTGTAGAAACACTTTTTAGTGTATCTAGTTAATTATCGTAGTAAAAAGTAAAAATATTTCATTCCATAAAAAAAAACCGGATTAGAAGAAAGTAAGGGGGGAACTTTACAAGCTAATCCGGTTCTGTAGAAACACTTTTTAGTGTGTCTAGTTAATTATCGTAATAAGAAATGAATATATTTCACAAAAAAAAAATTAACCGGATTTTCAAATAGTAAGGGGGAACTATAATAGTAAATCCGGTTTTTATGTACTTTTTATGTACTTATATATACTTATACGTAAAATTAAATTAAAAACTTGCATTAATGTTTATGCTAATATAAATTGCTCTATTCTTTCAAAGTCTAAAGTATTACTTTCTTGATCATCAATATCAACAATCTCAGTTAATAATTGGCGTTTCTCATTTTGAAGCAGTTGAATCTTTTCTTCAATCGTATCTTCTGAAATTAGTTTATATACAATAACTTTATTTTTTTGTCCCATTCGATGAACTCTATCTGTTGCTTGTGATTCAATAGCTGGATTCCACCATGGATCAACATGAATAACATAATCTGCGGCAGTCAGGTTAATACCTACCCCTCCCGCTTTAAGNGAAATTAGAAATAATGTAGGTTTACTTGAGTTTTGAAACCGATCTACCGCATTAATTCTATTTTTNCCTGTTACAGAACCATCAATTCGTTCATAGTGTATATTTTCTGATACTACCCAATCCTGAATAATGTCCAACATACTTGTAAATTGACTAAANATAACTACTTTATGGTTTTCTTGTATTAACTCAGCGCATTTATCTTTAAGTAGGTCAAATTTTGCTGATCCAATACCAGATCCTTTACATTCTTCGATAAGTTCAGGATGTGTACATGCTTGGCGTAANTTAAGGAGTGCAGTTAACATGTGAAGTTTATTTTTACTTTGTTTAGCTTTTAAAATTCCTTTTTTTGTTGCATCAAGTACAGTTTTATAAATACTCATTTGAGCNTCNGATAGTGGGCATTTAATAATGATTTCAGTTTTTTCAGGNAAACTATCTAAAACTTCTTTTTTCTCTCTTCTTAAAATAAATGGCTTCATTCTCGCTTTTAAAATATCTTTATTTCCAATATCTAGTGCTNNTTCAAATTCTTTTTTACTACCTAAATAATTNGGCATAACAAAATCAAATAAATTCCAAATATCTTGTAAATGNTTTTCAATTGGAGTTCCAGTCATTGCAAGTTTGAAATTTGAGTTTAACTGTTTAATTGATTTAGAAATGAGTGANTGNGGGTTTTTCATNTATTGAGCTTCATCAACAAATATTGCNTTAAATTGTATTCCNTTTANCCAGTCTANATCATTTTTTATAATGCCATAAGACACAATNATAAAGTCATAACTTANTAAACTCTCAAGATGCTTATGGCGTTGTGAGCCAGCATAAACAATAGAACTTTNTGANGGTAAAAACTTTTTAATTTCATTATTCCAATTATACGTNACNGTAGTAGGGCAGATAACTAAAANAGGACCATCTTCNTCTAGCTGCGAGGAAAATGCTAAAGTTTGAACAGTTTTGCCTAACCCCATATCATCTGCAAGAACTCCACCTGTACCCATATGGGATAAAAAGTTCATCCAGTGTACGCCGTGTTCTTGATAAGACCTTAAGTTTCCGTTTAATTTATTCAAAGATAGTACTTTATCCTTTTGAAAGCCTTTNGCTTTATCAATTAAATCTTGGGTATCATTTGATTGAGATTTAATATTTGAAAAGTTTGCTAAAACACTTATTTCTTTTTTATCAAAAGTCTTTCCAACTTTGAAAGCACCCATTTTTGCAAGAAGTCCAACTTCAGNTTGTGTTTTTTTACTTAATTTAACAAATCCTTTTTTTGTTTTAACATATCCTTGGTTTTCAACCATTAACCGTGCAATTTCGTGAAGAGGTACTGTTTGACCTTTTATCGTACAATTAGGTTCAAAACTAAACCAATCTTGNCCACTCGAGTTGATATTAAAGTCNANNGATATTGGATCTTTNTGAACATTAAATTCTGAAACATGCGATACAATTTCCCATTCTCTTTGTTTGAGTGTATCAATAATTTTTGTTAAGAATANCGAAATATCNCCTGGATTCGNNAGTAAAAAGGGTAANTCTTCTTTTTCAAATAAATCCATTAAATCTTTCTGAAAGATAGTTTCTAAATCAATCATTCGGTTCATCTTTTCTCCAGTTACACGGTTAAGTATCTCTAACTCTTTACTTTCTGGGTTAATCACTTCAGCATCATAACGGTATGTTAATTGAGGAGAAAGAACATTATCAGTGTAATGCAGTGTTAATATTGGAATAGGTGGTATTTCTTTAGGTAATAAATCTTCTATATTTACCCTCATTGTCCAATTTAAAAGTTGTTTATTTGGTTTATATATATTGTTAAATAAATGAAGGATTTCTTCTGTTTTGGAATAATGTAANGATTCNTTTTCATTATGCTCAAGTAAAAAGTCTTCAAGNTCGANAGAAATAAATCGAAAGATACCGTTCATGAACAGTATAGATGAATTATCTGATCTAAANATTAGAAANTNTTGACCATCAATTATTGGAGNTGAATTAAAATTGATATTTGTTTTAATTGAATTACCTTTTTGATTAACAAATATTTCAATAGGTAATATTTCAGNAAANTTACANTCTATCTGTTCNTGATCGGTTTGCCATAGCAAAGGAATATTNTTTTTTAATGCATCCTGAAAAAATANAGCCATTTCTTCATCATCTGTAATACCATANTAAGTNTGTTGATCGAGTTTGAACTTTTTTATTAATTTAGCAAGAGAAAATAAAAAGTTATTNTAGTTTTCGGGNATAGTTTTTTCATTTTCATAAATAAACTGCATAACACTNGGGAGNGATAAAGTAATATTNTNATTTTTAAATTTAAANCTAATATTTAAAAACANTTGCTTAGTTTCAATAAATGTTAGTTTAAATAAAAATTGAAAATTACTTTCCATCGGTAGATTATATCAATTTAATAATAAATATCAATTCTATAGTTAATTACATTGCCATNCCACCATTAATGCTAATGGTTTGNCCGGTTATNTATGATGCTTGATCACCAATTAGATAAGCAACAAGATTTGCAATTTCTGAAGGTTGAGCAAAACGACCTTGAGGAATATGGGGTAATATATGGTTTTTAACAACATCTTTATCAATTTTTTGAGTCATTTCAGTGTCAACATAACCAGGTGCAATAGCATTAACAGTAATTCCTTTACTNGCACTTTCCAAAGCTAAAGCTTTTGTNAAACCAATAATGGCAGCTTTTGAAGCACAATAATTTGTTTGTCCAATTTGACCTTTTAANGCATTTACTGAACTNAGATTAATAATTCTACCAAANCCNTTTTTTCTCATNATNTCAATTACATGNTTNGTACAATTAAAAACTGAATTNAAATTAACATCNANAACATTTTTCCANTCAGCTAATTCCATTTTATGTAAAAAAGAATCACGNGTTATTCCCGCATTATTGANTANNACATCNACNTGACCATGTTTTGCTGTCATATGNTCGAAAGCTGTNCGTGTCGANTCAAATGAAGATGCNTCAAATTCAATAATATCTATTTTGTTATTTTCTTTAAAATGTTTAGCATCNGCTTCTCTTCCAGGAGGATAATTGGCAATTACTTTATATCCTTTTTCATTTAATGTAGTTGCTATTTTTGCACCAATACCGGATATACCNCCAGTGATTAATACTACNTTGATATCTTGTTCCATTTTATCCCCTTTGAAATATGTATAANTCATTTATACACTATTTTAAGTGAAAATAGAAATGAAAAATTATTTGATTTATTGTTTAAATTAATGTATTTTCAATNNTAAGATTCATTCAAAAAGGGGAAACTATGACAAATCAAACAAAGGATTTATTNAATAGCTATTTGGATATTTACAAAACTACNTATGAAAAATCCGTAGATACATTTAAAAGTTTTAATGANAATAATCCATTTTTTAATCAACAAGAAAACAATCCATTCTTCAATCAACAAGAAAATAATCCATTTTTCAATCAACAAGAAAATAATAAACAACATTTTGATTATTTAAACCCAACTTTAAAATCGTTAAATAANGCCATGTTAAGTTGGATAAAAACNGCATTTAACGATGAAGAAAAATTAATGAGTCAAAAAAAAGATTTNCTCGAAAAAATCACATTGTTAAATGAATATTTCATAGAAAGAATGAAAGGAACTGAGAATTTAAAAAACGTAGTTGACGTTTCAAAAAAAGATAGAAGATTTAAAGATGAAGAATGGAGCACAAATCCATTTTTTGATTTCTTAAAACAGTTTTATCTNATTTATACGGATTGGGTAAATGAAGTGATCGAATCAAATGATGATATCGATGAGAAATCAAAAGCCTCAGTAAAATTTTATGTAAAACAAATAACTGAAGCTATGTCACCATCAAATTTTATTTTTTCAAACCCTGAATTAATTAGAGAAACACTCGATCAAAATGGAGCAAATCTAATTGATGGAATGAAAAATTTAAAAGATGATCTTGAAAATTCAGAGCTAGGTCAATTTCAAATAAAACAAAACAATAATGATGATTTCGAAGTGGGTGTCAATATTGCGACATCNNAAGGTAAGGTGATTTTTAAAAATGATTTAATTGAATTAATTCAATATTCACCAAAAACTGAGCAAACATATCAAAAACCAGTATTAATTATACCACCTTATATAAATAAATTTTATGTAATGGATCTAAATGAACAAAAATCTATGGTGAATTGGCTTTTAGATAANAAAGTAACNGTTTTTATGATTTCATGGAAAAANCCNGATAGTTCATATGCNGGNTATGATTTTAACGACTATGTNCAAAANGGTACATATGAAGCNTTAAANGTAATNGAAACTCATCTTGGTGAAAAAAATATTCATACTGTTGGTTATTGTGTNGGAGGGACATTACTCGCTCTTACAATGGGATATTTAGAAGCNATAAAAGAAAGTGATCGTATTTCAAANGCNACNTTTTTAGCNACACTTGTTGATTTTGAAAATNCNGGAGAATTAGATGTATTTATTGACGAAGAACAAGTGTCATCAATTGAGCAAAAAATGAATAAATTAGGATATTTTGATGGAAAAGATATGGCTAATACATTTAATGCACTAAGACCTGGCGATTTGTTTTGGGGTTATGTTGTAAATAATTATATGCTCGGAAAACAGCCATCGTCTTTTGATGTGTTATTTTGGAATTCTGATACTACACGATTGCCAGCAACATTACATAGTGAATATTTAAGAAAAATGTATATGCAGAATTTGCTTGTTCAAGAAAATGGAATGTCTATTCTAGGAAAACAAATTAATTTGAAAAATGTTAAACAAGATATTTTTTGTGTAGCAACAACTGATGATCATATTGTTCCTTGGAAATCAGCTTATAAAATAAAAAATGCTGTAGGTTCAAAAAATATTGAATTTGTCTTGTCAAACTCTGGACATATGATGGGGATCATTCAAGGTACTAGCCCTGTTCCTAAAAAGTATAACTATAGGACGAATCCTAGAAATTATAAAAATGCTGACCAGTGGCATAATTTCGCGAAGAAGAATATTGGTAGCTGGTGGTCGTATTGGAATAAGTGGCTAGAAAAAAACTTAGGAGAATTAACGGAGGCAAGACAACCTGAAAATGGAACGCTTAAAACAATTGGTAATGCACCAGGCGAGTATGTAAAGCAAAAATAATATTGTAAAAAATAAAATTTAAAGTATAGTATTATAGTACTTCAATTAAGGAGATAAAAATGAAAAAGAATATGTTTAATTATTTTAATGATTATGATCCAACAAAATTTTATAATATGTCAAAAAACAATGAGGTTTTTACTAATTATTTTAAAAATAACCAAGAGTTATTTTTCTCGTTCTATGAGAAAATGTATAAAAATGCAAGTGATATTAACAAAAAAAATAAAGCTGCATATGATGAACTTGCTAATGCATTAAAAGATATTTCAAAGGAAAACCCTACTAATACTGAAGAGATTTTGAAGAAATATAAAATTATGGTTGATACATTAATTGCTCAAAACGAAGAGTTTATGAATGTTACAACAAAATCAAGAGATGATGCCTATCAAGTTATAAAAGATAGAACATCTGAAGTTTTTTCAAATTTAACTGATTTCTTTTCAAGAAAAGAAACAGCAAAAGTTTAAATTTATTAATACCATGAATATTAATGATAAGGATATAGTTTTATCTTATCCTAAAAGATCTCCCATTGGTAAATTTAAAGGTTCTTTAGCTGATTTAAATGCTCATGAAATTACGTCACAAGTAATTAATGACATTATGACCTCAAGCAAATTAGAAAAAAATAGGATTGATTATGTTATTTTAGGCAATGTTTTGTCATATGGGCAAGGAATGAATCCAGCTAAAAAATCAGCAATTGGTGCTGGTCTTCCAGAAAATATAATTGCATATAATGTTAATCAGGTATGTGGCTCAGGGCTACAAGCAATTATTCAAGGACACAATACACTTTTAGCAGATCCAAACAAAATCATTCTAGCTGGTGGTCAGGAAAGTATGAGCAATGCAACTCATACAATTAATTTAAGAAAATCAACTCATTTAGGAGATTCAACTTTTGTAGATACACTTGTTAACGATGGTTTAACCTGTTCTATAAATAATATTCACATGGGGTTAACAGTTGAACATCTTGCAGATAAATATAATATTTCTAGAGAAATGCAAGATAACTATTCTATGAATTCTCATATAAAAGCCAAACAAGCCCAACTTGACAATGTATTTGAAGATGAAATATCAAAAATTAAAGTAATTAAGAAAAAACAAGAACATATGTTTACACATGACGAACATATTAGAGACCAAGATTCATTAAATACATTAGATCATCTAAGGCCTGCATTTAGTAAAACAGGAACAATTACGGCTGGTAATGCATCCGGTATAAATGATGCTGCTGCTGTTATGCTTATATCTACATATAAAAATGCAACTGATAATGGGTTAAAAGTTTTTGGTAAAATTAAAGCTATATCTTGTGTTGGCTCAGATCCTATGGAAATGGGAATAGCTCCTATACACGCTTCTACAGATGCATTAAAAAAAGCAGGTTGGTCTGTTAAGGATCTTGATTTAATCGAATGTAATGAGGCATTTGCAGCTTCATCAATAATTGTTGACAATGAAATGAAATGGGATAAAGCCATTGTTAATGTTAATGGAGGTTCAATTGCTTTAGGTCATCCAATTGGAGCATCTGGAGCGAGAATATTAGTAACTATGCTTCACGAAATGGAAAAAAGGGATGCAAAAAAAGGCTTATGTACGGTTTGTATAGGTGGTGGAATGGCACTTGCTCTTTGTATAGAAAGGTAGCTGCCTATTTAAATGTCTTTTGTTTTAAAAATAAGTGATCCAGTAAAAAACTATTTTAAAGATGTTGATCCTATTTTAGAAGATCCTATATCATCCCAAGAGCTATGGGAATCCAAGCCAACTATTCCAATTGAAAACTACTATACACCCCATTTAATTCTTGAGATGTTAGATAATACATCTAAAGTCTTAGAAATATTAAAAAATTTAAAAACGTTTCCATGGTACAAAAAAGCAAGAATAGTTCATTCAATCAAACATTTAACGTTACCAGAGGCATTAGTTTATTATGAAATACTAAATAATAAGAATTTAAAGAAACATGTTAAGGTCACATTTAGATTTATCGAAAAAAAAGATTTTATTTTAAAATTCAAACTCATTATTGATTTAAATACATTTATAATTCAATATGATCAGAAACTACTTAAAGTATTTATTTTTCAAAATAAAGTTAAAATAGGACAGTTAAGCTACATTATAAGAAATAATAAACTAGAAGAAATAACTGGATTATTTAAAAATAAAAAGTTGATATTAGACCCTGTTTGGAAGCCTAAAAAACGATACGATTTAAAAGAAGAGTATCTTACAATTGGTAATAATAGATTATCAATTTCATATAGTAAGAATGAAAAACATGCATTAATTTGGAATAATGCAAAAAAAACGTCACTAAAAGTTAAATTAGATTATAAAAATTTTAAAGATAAGAATCGAAAAATTGTCACTAAAGCTGTAAATTTGAATAACTTTAACGGAAATTCAAAAATAATATTTATCCCTGGTGTATTAATTCCAGTGTATGGAGATTGGGAGTTCAAAAAGAAATAAATGTTGCATTAAGTTTAGTAATAAATCTATCATATATATATGAAAATTAGTCTTGCTCAAAAAAATCCTAAAATTGGTGATATCGATCTAAACCTTAAAATGTTATTTACTGACGTCAAAAAAGCATCTGATTCAGAAGTCGATTTAATCATATTTTCTGAATTATATCTCTCTGGTTATCCTCCATTAGATTTATTATGTTTTTCTTCATTTTTTGAAAAAATAAATAATGGTATCAATGAAATTTGTAAGTTTTCTACAAATTATCCCAATATAGGTATTTTAGTTGGAGCACCAATAAAAGATGATGATTCTCGAAATATTTTTAATTCAGCACTCTTAATTCAAAATGGAACTATTCTATTTCGGCAAGATAAGATTAATCTTCCAAATTATGATGTGTTCGATGAAAAGCGTTTTTTTAAATCTGCAAAAACGAGCAATATTTTTAAATTTAAAGATGAAATATTAGGTATTTCTATTTGTGAAGACGCTTGGACAAAAAAAGAATTTTTTTCTAATCATATTGAATATGAATCTACTCCTTTACAAGATTTAGCTAAAAAAGGAGGCACTATTTTAATTAATATGTCTTCTTCTCCATTTGAGCAAAATAAATTAAAGACACGTTTGTCATTGTTTGGTTCTCATTCAAATGAATTATCTTTACCTCTTATCTTTGTTAACCAAGTTGGTGCAAATGATCAGTTAATTTTCGATGGAGGAAGCTTTGTTTTAGACAAAGAAGGTAAACCAGTTAAAATATTAAGAACATTTGAAGAAGATAATTTTGAATTTGATACAAAGAAAATTAAAAGTTCAAATTTTAAATTTCAATATAATGATATTGAAAGTATTTATTTAGCTTTAAAATTAGGTNTTTCAGATTATTTAATAAAAACTGGTTTTCAAAAAGTAGTTTTAGGATTGTCAGGTGGTATTGATTCTGCAGTCACTTGTGCTATTGCAGCAGATGCATGTAAAAGTAAAAATGTACTTGGAGTATTAATGCCATCAGAGTTTTCATCTGATGGAAGTGTAAATGATGCAAAATCACTCGCTAAAAACTTAGGCATTAACTATGATATTGTTCAGATTAATAAACCATTTGATGTTTTAAACAAAAATTTATCATCACTTTTTAAAAATACCCAATTTGATGTTACAGAAGAAAATATGCAATCTAGAATAAGAGGGCTTATTTTAATGGCTATCTCTAACAAACAAAATAGGCTACTTTTATCAACCGGAAACAAATCGGAAATGGCTATGGGGTATTGTACATTATATGGTGATATGAATGGTGCTATTGGTGTTTTATCCGATGTCCCTAAAACTATTGTTTATAAACTAGCTGATTACATAAATAGAGAAAAAGAAATAATACCAATAGAATCAATAAAAAAANCACCATCAGCAGAATTAAGACCTAATCAAAAAGATTCAGACTCTTTACCTGACTATTCAACTTTAGATTCTATTTTAAAATTATATATACAAGATCATAAATCAACAGAAGAGATTATTATGTTAGGCTATGAAAGAAATATGGTTATAGAAATCATTAGGAAAGTAAATTTAAACGAGTATAAAAGACAACAAGCCGCTATGCCATTAAAAATATCATCAACGTCATTTGGAATGGGCAGAAGAATGCCAATAGCCGCTTCTTATAAATTATAATTCATTTAACGCCAAAACAGTTTTTACAATTTTTTCGATTCCAATTGCTATTTCTGATATGCTTGCATCAAGCATATAGGCTGGGGTTGATGCAATTAGATTCATTTCATCAACTACAACATCGTCAAAATTAGCTTGTATTCCTCTAGCTCCTAAGTTATCAATAGTTTCTTGTGAATCATTGCTAAAACCAAGTGTTAAACGAGCTGATGGGAATANCTTTGCTGCAATAACAGGTGTTATACANANAAANCCAATAGGTTTNTTTGCCAAATGAGTATNNTTTATAANATTTACAATGTCATCATTAATAGAAAANTCTAAATGTTTAGTAGCATAGTTNGAAANGTTTTTNGCAGCACCAAAGCCTCCAGGAAAAAAAACAGCTTCATATAAGTCTGGATCAAAATGTGATAAATCTAAAATATCACCTCTTGCAATTCTAGCTGATTCAACAAGAACATTTCTTNTTTCTTTTGATTTTTCTTTAGTTAAATGATTAATAACTTCAGCTTGAACAATATTTGGAGCATAAAAATCTATTGAACAGCCATTTTTTTCGAGAAAATATAACATTAANACANCTTCATGGATTTCGCTNCCATCATAAACACCGCAACCTGATAAAATNANAGCAACNTTTTTCATTAAATGATCCTTATATATTTATAAAAAAATTATATCATAAATAGATATCTAAACTATTGATATTTTTATAAAAGTTAATTATTATATNNNACTAATTTTTGTTTGGAGTTATNAAAAATGTCAAGAANAGATCAAATTACAAAAAGAACAGGTAAAGTTGCTAACAATGTTAGTCATTCTAAGCGCAGAACTAAAACAAGAAAAGAATTAAACCTTCAAACAAAAAAAATCCAATTAAATGGTAAAAAAATCAAATTAAGAGTTACAACAAAAACACTTAAGACAATTTCTAAGTTGGGTATTGAAAAAGTTTTAAAAAAATATAAAGTNAAATTTTAAGAGGATATTATGGCTAAAAAAGGACATAGACAACATATAATATTAGAATCAAGCGAAAGTGGTCATCAATATCATACTACAAAAAATAAAAACAACACGTCAGACAAACTTGAAATAAAAAAGTTTGATCCATTAGTAAGAAAGCACGTTTCTTACAAAGAAAAAAAGTAAATACCATTTATTTTAATCCCATTTTCATTTAAAATTACTAAAGTATGAAAAAAGAATACTTAGAATATTTTAAAGAAGTTCCAAAAACTGGTGTNATTTATGTTCTTGAAAGAGCTATAAAGGCCGGATACTCTCCATCAAGCTCAGAATGGTCTAATTTAGGGCAAGGTGCTCCTGAAACAGGTCCATTAAATGGCAAAGNCAATGATATTAATCTTAGTATAGACCAATATAATAGAGAATATGGGCCAGTNAATGGTTCTAAATCCTTAAGAAAACAAGTTGCAGAATATTACAATCATNTATACAGAAAAAACCACTCTTCAAAATATACTGAAGATAATGTTTGTATTGCAGGTGGAGGAAGNNTNGCTTTATCTCGTGTTGTTACTGCACTTGGCAATATTAATTTAGGTCATTTTATTCCTGATTATACTGCGTATGAAGAATTACTNGGTATGTTTAAAACGTTTGTCCCAATTCCAATTNTACTAAANAGTGAAAAAAAATATCAATTAAGTATTAAAGATTTAGAAAATGAAATTGTAGGAAAAGGTTTGGCATCTTTATTAGTAAGNAATCCATGTAACCCAACTGGACAAGTAATTCAAGGAAGCATGTTGTCAAAATGGGTGAAAACAGCTAACAAATTTGATTGTTTAATGATATTTGATGAGTTTTATTCTCATTTTATTTATGAAAACAAGCAAAAATATATATCTGCTGCNANATATATTGAAGATGTTAATAAAGATCCCGTTATTTTAATTAATGGANTATCTAAAAATTGGAGATCTCCAGGTTTTAGAATAGGCTGGATTGTCGGTCCAAAAGATATTATAGAAAAAGTATCAAGTGTCGGCTCATTTTTAGATGGAGGTCCAATGCATCCAATTCAAGAAGAGGCGATAAAAATAATAAAGCCAGAAAAAACAAAAAAAGATACAGCACTTATTCAAGAAGTTTTTAATGAAAAAAGAAAATTAATGTTAAGTAAATTAAAAAATTTAAATTTTGTAATTGAAAATGATCCTAGTTCAACATTTTATGTATGGGCTAATTTAAAAAAACTTCCAGAGCCATTAAATAATGCTNTAAATTTCTTTGAAGAATGTTTAAAAGAAAAAGTTATTACAGTACCTGGTATATTTTTTGATGTAAACCCTGGGAAACGTAGATTACTGAAGCACTCAAGATATTTAAACTATGTAAGACTNAGTTTTGGACCATCTTTAGAATCCGTAACGAATGGATTGAATAANATTGAAAANGTNATAAAAAAATATTCTTAATTTAATTATCTTTATCTAACAAATCCTGTAAAGATTGATGAAAACTTTTTTGTTTTGAAGAATTCTGTGTGTCATCTTCATAATCATCCAAAAAAGAATCAGACGATTGCTTAATGGCCTTCACTCTTCGTCTACTATTATAATTTAAGTTTAACCAATATTGATTATTTAATTCCATAATGTATCCAGTTTATTTTTTGTTATATATAGTTACACGGATAAAATTTGATGTAACTTGCATTNAAAATTACAAAAGTGTAAGTTTTGTTAAAGAAATTATTGACATTAAAGTAGCATGTTGAAAATAATAAAAAATATCTGTATAGTTTTATAGTAATCACTATTGTTTTTGGAGGAATTTAATGAAAAAGTTTGCTGAATATATATGGAGTGATGGATACACACCAACATCATCATTGAGATCAAAAACAAGAGTTATCAATATAGAAGATTTAAATTCTGTTAGTTTATCTTCTTTTCCAGAATGGGGTTTTGATGGATCATCTACTCAACAGGCTGAGGGTTCANATTCTGATTGTATTNTAAAACCAGTAAGTTATGTAAATGACCCTATTAAAGATCATGGTAATTATTTAGTAATGTGCGAAGTGTTTAATAGAGATGGTAGTCCCCACAAAACAAATAAAAGAGCACTATTAAGAAACTTATTAGAATCTGGAGGAGATAAACAAGATTTATATCTTGGNTTTGAAAAAGAATATGTATTGTATGACAACGATTCTATCTTAGGATGGCCTGATGCTGGTGAACCTGGTCCACAAGGGCCTTATTATTGTGGAGTAGGGGCTAATAGAGTTGAAGGAAGAGAGCTTGTAGAGGTTCACGCTCAAGCTTGTCTAGATGCAGATTTATTGTTATACGGAACAAACGCAGAAGTTATGCTTGGTCAGTGGGAATATCAAATTGGATATAGAGGTTTTGATGAGGCATGCGACCCGTTAACTGTTACAGATCATATGCTCTATGCAGAATGGTTACTACATAGACTAGCTGAAGATTATAATGTTGTTGTAAATTATGAAAATAAGCCAATGAAAGGTGACTGGAATGGTTCTGGTTGTCACGTTAATTTCTCAACAAAATTAATGAGAGATAAATCAAAAGGAAAAGAAGAAGTTGATAGAATCATTAATGTTTTTAAAGAAAATCATTCTAAACACATATCAATTTATGGTGATAAGCTTGATGAAAGACTAACGGGCTTACACGAAACATGTTCAATTGATGAATTTAGAGCAGCTCCCTCAGATAGAGGAGCATCAATTAGAATCCCTGTTTCAACATCAGAAAAAGGATATGGGTATTTAGAAGATAGAAGACCTGGTGCTAATTCTGATCCTTACATTGTTGCTGCTAGATTATTAGGTAGTATTACTGGTTCAAATGAAAATTTATTTAAACCATTTTACGATCAATTTATTTCATCGACTTATCAGCGATAAAAAGTATAAATAAATGCTGTGGTTTATATATGCATTGTTAGGCGCATTCTTTATCGCTGTACAGACAGTTGCTATGACAAAATTAACTCAGATGAATATGTCAACAATTGCAATTAATACATTTGTTTTTGGTTT